>LNGC01000009.1 GCA_001587715.1 Candidatus Methanofastidiosum methylothiophilum
TCGAACCCCCGACCTATAGCTTAGGAGGCTATCGCCATATCCACTAGGCCACTGGTCCCAAATCGGATTTTATAGTATTATATATAAGTTTTTACCATTCATAATGCCATCTTCAATTTGCTCAGCTATTGGATTCTTGTTAGATATCTTGATTTTCCCCGACTTTGGAACATTAACCTCTTCTAGATAGTTATCCTCTAGGAATATTTTGATGTTTTTTCTAGCAAATCTTTTTTCAACATTTATCAAGACATACTTTTCCCTGAAGTCAACGTCCACAGGGATTCTCCCCTTCTTCTCTTTTGGTGGCTTTTCCATTGGCCTAACATCAATTGAAAATCCTATGGCGTTCTCAAGCGCCTTTATGTTCTTCCCTTCCTTTCCAATTATTAGCGGGATGTCGTCATTTTTGACATATAGAGCAATTCTAGACTCTGATACTGCTTCAAGATCAAATGGTATTCCAAGCTCAGCATTTAGTTTTTCCTTTAGCTTTGACAGTGCCAATTTCTTCATAGGGGATGTTTCTTTTCGCCTGGCCTTGAGAGGCATGACAACTACTTGCTCCCCATAGGTGTAAATCTCGTAAAGCGGTGTCTTTGAGTAGAAGTCCTTTATCTCAACTATTGGCCTTGCAAGGTCAGCCTCGCTCATGCCATGAGGAACCTTTACCAAAAATTCTAATTCTAAGACCTGGTTTAGTTCACCGTTTTTGATGAAGATTATGGTATCAATTAGCTGAGGGATAATACCAAGTTCAATCCTACCTATAAAACGCTGGATTGCATCAACAGGTTTTGTAGCATGGACTACACCGACCATGCCGACCCCTGCCAGTCTCATATCAGCATAAATCTTGAAGTCATTTGTGACTCTCATCTCATCAAAGACTGTAAAATCTGGCCTTACTAAAAGCAAGATGTCTCCCGTCTTTGCCATGTCTCCTTCCAGAGCTGTGTACTGAGTTATCTCTGGCTGGACATTTAGGTCCCTTGGCTTTTCCATTGTCTTTACTATTTTTTCTAAAGATGCGTAATACTCCGCTATCGCCTGGGCAAATGTGGATTTACCCATACCGGGTGCACCTGCAATAAGAATACCCTCTGCAGTCTCAAGCCTCTTCATGAGCTGCTCAGGTATGTTATAATCCTCCAAGCTAAGTTTTTTAACAGGCCTAACAGCCGTTATTTCAAATCTATCGGAAAATGGAGGTGACGTGATCACTATCCTGTACTCTTGCAGCTGGACAACACTTGCCCCTTTTTCATCAAGTTCAATGAAGCTATCCCTTGTAGTTCTCGCACGCTCTAGGATATCAAGAGAGATTTCCTTAAGCTCGTCTTCATTGTAAATCCTATCATATTTTTCTAAGACTATTGTGCCGGGTTTTCCTTTTTTCCTTGCTGGCATTATGCCGTCTTTTAAGTGAACAGAAAGAGTTTCTAAATCAAAGAAATCTTCAATCCTGAGTTTTACTTTTTTATATGGCTTTAAAAAAATAGATTGGATCCCTTTGGCCTCCGCAATGTCCTTTTGTATTAAGTCACCTGTGATGAGAGTGCCGCCCAGATCCATTGCGGCTTCTCTTATAATTGCGTCAATATCACCCTTTTTTGCTCCGGCGATTTCATACCTTGTTGGCCTCTTGCCATAGTAGTCTAGCTGAACAAATATCTCCTTTGAGATATTGAATATGGCCTTTAACTCAGAAATACCAGATATGCCCGATGATTTCCCCTCATTTGCCAGATGCTCAATCTCGGCAACTGTTGCTTCGGCTATGACAATTCTTTCTAAATCTTTTACAAAAACAGGATCACGTAAAAGGGCCTTGAACCTACCGTCGACCACAACGGATGTATCCGGTACAGCTATCATATGGATCACAAGGGCTAATAAATTTCTCCCTGTGGGTAAACAACTATGCCCTCTTTAGAGATGGAAAACGGGTACTGTTTTATTTTGTGATTTGTCTCCCTCATCTTTCTGATGAATATACTCCTCTTGTACTCCGCCATTCTGGGCATTGCCTTTTCCCCTTCAACAAGATGCATTGTAATGACCCCTCTAGTTATGAACTCCTCGTATCCGAATCTGGAATAGCCCTGGCCGTTTATTATCTCAGTTATAAGAATTGAAGTTGCCTTTGTTTCTGTTAGGACCCTTCCCATCATGTAGATATCGTCACGCATATTTTCTGGCTCATCGGAAAAGAAAAATGCAGGCAGCGAATCAATAACAATCCTTTTTGCATCTATATCGATAGCAATCTCATATAATCTTGAAAGAAGTGACTTTATGTCGACATCACTTTTGACATAAAAGTTTTCATCTGTGGGAACTCCAACCCGAAGCGATGCAGCGTCAAGGATGACAATCTTTTTCTCATCCTCGTACTTTTTTAAATCCCAGCCGAACTGGAGTGCTTCTCTCCTAAGCTCCTCAGGTTTTTCTTCAAACGTTACATAGATGCCGGCTTCGCCAAAATCCTTGGCGCCGGAGTATATGTACTGCAGGGAAAATATAGTCTTTCCTGTTCCTGCCTCACCGGATAACAATATTGATGAGCTTTTTGGGAGACCTCCCCCTATTAGTTCATCAAGACCTTTAATTCCTGTCTTTACTCTATCGTCCATATATTCTCACCTATATTCTTAATGTAACTAGGAAAAATGCAAGTATAGTTATTACAAGCCCTAATACAAATACACTGAAGGATGTGTTAATAAATGCTTCCTTCCTTATATTGTCCTCCTTCAGCTTTGAAGATTTGAATGCAGTAATAAATGAGCCCAAGAAGATTATGCTTGATATCAAAAGAAAAACGGATAACATGTCACCGTACTTATATTCTGATATCAGCGCATACTGGGCTAAAAATAGGGATACGGCAAACATTATAATCGATGCGTGAAGCATGCTCTGAGAAGTCTCGTTCATCACCTCACCCCCGCTATAAGGCCATATAGATAGAATACGTAACCTAAAACACCAACTATCAGGTAAATAAGATACTGATTCCTGTAATTAGTTTCTTCAAGATTATATTTGAACTGGAGTATGATGTGGATTGTGTATAGGAAAATCGATACTAATATGCTTGTGGACCTTGCAATCTCTGGGTATGATGCTGGAGAGAACTTCAAAAGGGAGTTTAAAATATCTGAGGAGCTCAAGATAAATATGAATATCAGAAGGTATCCCATTATGCCGAAAGTTTCCCCCATGATGAAGTACATCGTCTTTGACTTGTAGTCATTTGTTGTATTGAACAAAATGGATGTGATAAGCTCTACAGTAAAGAATAGTAGGATGGCCGTTCCAATCCCTAAAAAAAGCACGTCTGCCATGTAATCCCTTATATTGTGAATTTATCAAATATTACGTTATTATTATCTATACGATACTTTATTCTTTTATAGTTTCCGCTATAAAGCTTGCCAAAATCGACATAAAATATCTCTTCGCCCATTTCAACGTCTCTTTCTAGGAACAATGTGGCCTCTGCAAGGTGCCTTATCGATACTTCCACCTCATCTTTATGCATGCCTTTGTGCAAAAGTATTATTATTCTGGCATTTTTTTCTCTCCCAATTGCAAATAATCTCTGGAGAAATCTGTATACTGACACAAGGCCCAATGTTACTATCAAAGGGGAGAGAGAATCTATTATTACAGTCGTGTTCTTTTTTGTCTCTTCCCTTGCCATGAAGATGTTTCTTATGATTTCATCTAAATCATAGGCATAGGAGATGTGATATTTTTCAGAACTTTTTACACCAAGCCTTTCTGTATAACAGTCGATGATGAATTTTGGCTTGAAGAGCGATCTTATTTCTTGAGGACTTTTATCTATCCCGACGTAGATTAGGTCCCCTTTGATCAATTCCTTGCCAAAATACTCCTTACCAGTTTCTGGTTCTCCCAATAGTAGGATGTTGTTCTGTTCTAGCTCTTTGAGCATAGGGCGATCTCACCCCAGATTTTATCTATCTCACTTATCGTTGCAACTTTTATCCCGGGGATTTCGAGCTTGGGTTTGTCCTTCCCAGAGTATAGTGCACAGAACTTCCCTATCTGCATGAAAGAGTCCCTGACCTTTACGGCTAAGAGTATACCTTCCATTTTTCTTAGTCTCTCGAATAGCTCTTCTGCCTTTTTTACAGTGATTGAATCGATTGCGTAAGTTTCTGGGATTATTTCAATAATATAGTAAGTTTCACCTAATTTTTTGTGATTTAGGGTTAATCTGTAATTTAGGATGTTTTTCAGCTTTTTTAATCGGAAGTGTATGGTAGTATCTGGGATATTTGTGAGCTTTGAGATGTCAGTTATTGAGATTCTCGCATTTTCCTTCATGACATCTATAATCTTTTGATCAATATCTTTCATGATAAGTTATTATCTGCCGTAGTATTTAAATTTATCGCAATTAATCTTGTTATTATTGGAATTTAATTATTGATATCTGTAATTATTGCGAATTTTACATAGATTACCGAAACATTTAAAAACAATTCAAAGCAATTTATTATTGTCCATGTAAAAATGGAGGATGATTAAATGATGAAATTTTTTAGAAAACACAGAAAGGCTGTATCACCAGTTATTGCGGTCATGTTATTGGTCGCAGTAGCCGTTGCAGCCGTTGGAGCATACTTTATTTGGTTTAGATCTTTCCAGACACAGACTCAAAAGGGAGTACAAGAAGCAAGCTCTGGCGCACTTGGAACTGGTCTTCAAGTTGTATCCTTGTCTGATGATGGAAGCGTATACTATGTAGTCGTTAAGAATACATTAAGTTCAGGTGATTTGATATTCACTGGAGCGAAAGTTAACCCACCAGGTACAGGTAATGATTTAAACTCTACTTATTCTACAACAATTCGTATTCAACCGGGCAAATCGGTTACATATAGACTTGTACCACAATATCCACTTGCAACTGGAACTTCAAGAACATTCTTACTTGAAGCAAACTCGGCAACTGTTGTAACAACAGTGACATACGCAGACTCATAAACCAAAACTAATTTAATTTTTTAATTAATATTTCTTTTCTTCTTTTCTAATTTAAACCTAAAGAAACTCTTATATATCTTTTGTAGTGGGTAACTAAAATAGTTAAATTTAAATATTAGTAGGCACTACATAAATTTATGGCTTTTATTAGAAAAAAGAGTAAAGGCAATAGTTACTATTATGAATTGGTCGAAAGCAAGAGAGAAGGCAGTAAAGTCAAGCAAAAAATCCTAAAGTATTTTCCTTCCCTAAAAGAGGCAGAAGACTATCTAAAAAAAGAAAAGATTTCCATTCCAATTAACTATGACGAATGGCTAGATAATGATCTAAAAGAAAGAATTGAAATCAAACTTAGTAAACTTAACAATCTAAGGCCCCTACCAGGAGACGTACTAAATAATCTAAAGGAAAAGTTTGAAATTGATATGAGCTACCATTCAAACGCCATAGAAGGAAACAGACTAACATTACGTGAAACATGGCTTGTAATAAGAAAAGGAATTACAATAAGCGGTAAATCCTTGAAAGATCATCTTGAAGCAACAAATCATAGAGAGGCTATTGAACTGCTCGAAAAATTATCCAGTAAAGAAGAAAAAATAACAGAAATGGATGTATTAAACATTCATGCCGTAATCCTTGATAAGATAGACCCACAAAATGCCGGATTTTACAGGCATTCTAACGTATTTATACAGGGTTCTGAGTTGAAACTTCCAAAGTGGAGAGATGTTCCGACATTAATGGAAAAGGTATATGAAGAACTAAATAATAAAGACAAAGGAATTGATGCAATTTATTCTTCAGTTAAAATTCACTATGATATTGCAAGAATACACCCGTTTAGTGATGGAAATGGGAGATTGGCCCGCCTGCTTATGAATTTAAGACTGATAAGGGGTGGATTCCCACCTATTATCTTAAGAAAAGAAGAAAGAAGGGCATATTACTCTGCATTGGAAAAGGCAGATAAAGGAGACTTCAGACCATTGACGATGTTAATAGGGAAGGACATAGAAAGAGCACTTGACCTATATATTGAAACATTTTCTTGAAAGTGGAATAATCTAATAGTATTAGTTTATTATTCTTCTAAATCTTCTAATATAGTATTAACAGTACTTTTAAAACAGGAAGATCTTGTTTAATTACTCTCCAAACTAATACAAAATCAATATCAAAATAACTATGGACAATCTTATCACTCATTCCTGCTATATCTTTCCAATTTATTTCAGAATATTCATTAATTAGCTCAGGAGATAATTTCTTAGTTGCTTCACCAATTATTTGAAAATGGTAAACCACTGCACTTTTTAGAATTTTATTATTCACAAAAGATTAAAAATCTTTGGATTCTATAAATTCTTCAATAAGGTTTATTGCGTCTCTAATATGTAAAAGAAAGAGTTTATCATCCTTATCTTTCATAAATAAGTATTGCCTCCTTTAAAATCTTGTCTCTTATGTAGGGGCCAAGTGAATCTTTTGTCACTAAATCAAGTTTCTTACCTATTTCTTCCGATACTTCCCGCTCTATTCTAACTACATCTAAGAGGCTTGGACTACCGTCAAATTCAACTAGTATATCGATATCGCTGGTAGCTCTCTCTTCGCCTCTTGCAACTGATCCAAAAATCTCTATCTTCTTGGCATCCCTTTCACAAAGTAAAGATACAAGTTTTTTGTTTCTTTCGGCTCTGTCCATATATTATATATTAATTTTATTATTTTTATACGTAACGGTGAATATGGATAGTGATTATAAAACTAGCAAATGAAAGAACTCATTTAAGGCCAAATATAGATCTATTTCAGAAAATTTATTTACTAAGGTATTTACCGAATAATTCTGTCGAGTTTATGGGGAAAAAAGGAAATAACTGAATACATCTATGTTAGTTCTGATTTAAATTAATTAGTCGATCTTGAGAGAAAATAAAAAAATTAAGGTGAATCGGGGGATTTTCTAAAGCTACTGAAGATTTGGGAATAGAATATAATGGAGCATTTGAATTAGGAAAAGAGTTTATTGAGAAAGGGTACTTCTTAGTAAGAAGAAACCCCGATAGACCTCTAAAGAAACTCTTATATATCTCCCAAGTTAAAAAACATTGAATGACAGCCTACAAGATGAGGATTATTGACCTTATCAATGGTAAGTTAAAAAAAGACGAGATGGGTGGATTTTTACTTTCTACGCCCTTTGGTGAGTCTAAGGAAGCAAGAATACTTGGCACAATTATAGACTCCTACAGAAACAATGAAAATACGTACGGCTCCTTCACAATTGATGATGGAACTGCCACAACTCGGATTAAAGCATGGTCTGAAAAAATAGACCTTATTGAAAAATTCAAAGTTGGAGAGATAGTTGACATAATAGGAAGAGTCGGAGAATACCAAGATGAAATCTACATTATGCCAGAAAATATAATCCCGGCAACCCCAAACTACTGGCTCTATAGGGAACTAGAGCTTTCCAAGAGAATAAAAGAGCTTATGGAAAGAGGATTATCATTTGAGTATATAGAAAAAATAGATACATATGCACCTCAAGAACCAGCGCCAAAAACTTACCAAAAAGAAGAATCATACGAACACGTCACAGAAGAAGTAAACATCTCTGAAGTTGAAGAAGCTTTGCAAGAGCCAGAAATAGAAGAGCTTATGGAAGATGTCTCTGAAGAAGCCCTAACAAAGGATATGGCCGAAGATAAAGGTGACATGTCATTTTACGATGACATTGATGAAGAAGAGATAAAGGAAAGTGTGTTTAATCTCCTAAAAACTGACCCTAAAATATCAAAGTCAGAGGTATCAAATGTTTTGAGTATTGATGAGCTTGATGTTGAGCTTGCTATAAAAGACCTCATGGACGAAGGCCGCATTAAATCAAAGGATGGCGGGTTTGAGATAAGTGAATGATAGGTATATCCTTTACGCATTAGCCTTTTCTTTCATCTTTGTTTCAGCATTTGTTCTTTTGTCTTTTAGTGAAGTAAAGATTTCAGAAGATAAATTCACAAGATTATACTTTAATACCACCATACTAGAAAATGATAATAATGTTTCATATTTAGGCAGCACTGAACTAAAAATAAAAAACGGTGCAATAACAATTGGCGGCTTAGATTCCTATCATCCAGGGGATTCTTTTTTTGTTGATGACAAACGTTATACTCTTAATATGATAACTAAAGATTCGCTTCTTTTGTATAATTACACTAAAAAAACAGATGGACTGGTCTATTTTGATTTCACCATTGAAAATTTTGAAGGTGCAGATAAAAATTATTCTTTCGTCGTATTTATTGATGGGAATAAAATAATGGAAGGAAATGAATCTATAAAGTCAAATGAAAAGAAGACTATCCAAAAAGCCATAGATTATAAAGAGCCCGGCGATCACAGATTGAGTGTTAAATTAAATACAGGCGCAGAAATTTACTTTAACTTTTCTTCGGTGAAAAAATGAAGTCAAAGATACTTGAAATCCTTGAGAAAAATAGAAATTACGTATCTGGAGAAGAAATATCAAAGGATATAGGTATCTCAAGGGCCGCAGTCTGGAAGCATATAAAAAAGCTTAGGGAGCTTGGCTATGAAATAGACTCAAAGACAAATGAAGGATACAAGCTTATCAAATCACCTGAAAAGCAAATAGAATTTGAATTAGAAAGAATGCTTGATACAAATATTATTGGAAAGAAAATACTGTTCTTTGAAGAAGTTGATTCTACCAATAACAAGGCAAAGCAAATTGCGCTAGATGAAAAAGAAGGGGCAGTTGTAATATCAGAGATTCAGACATCAGGTCGCGGCAGAAGGGGGAGAGAATGGCAATCACCAAAAGGTGGGATTTATGTATCTTTTATTCTAAAACCAAATATCTCCCCTCAAAGAGCGCCACAGTTGACTTTAGTATCTTCCTTGGCGCTTGTTGAAACTTTAAATGCCATTGATGGCAATCTAAATGCAAAGATAAAGTGGCCAAATGATGTATTAATCAAAGGCAAAAAAATATCCGGCATACTAACAGAGTTATCGGCCGATATGGAAAAGATAAATTACATAGTTGTGGGAGTGGGTGTCAATATAAATACAGATATTAATAGCCTCCCAGAAACTGCAACTTCATTGAAACTTGAAATGAGAGAAGAAATATCAGTTAAGCTATTCTTAAAATCATTTTTAGAGCATTATGACTCAGTTTATCAGGAGTACCTAGATGGAGGCATAAATCAGATTATTCAAAGATGGAAAGATAATTCTGATACGCTTGGTAAAAATGTCAAGATAATGGGGATAAACGAAACTTATGAAGGGTTGGCCAAAGATATTGATGAGAACGGGGCATTGATATTACTGATTGATAACAAAGAAATCAAGGTCTATTCTGGGGATGTGTCTTTAAGATAATAAATATATACTATTCAATGTATTTTATAATTTCATATATTTTGTCTTTTAGAGGGGGAATATCTATCTTTATAGTATCCCAAACTGCATCTAAATCTACACCAAAATATTCATGAATTAATTTATCTCGCATCCCACTCATCTTCTTCCAAGGTATTGTTATATAATTATTCTTAAATGAAGTTTCTAAATTTTTTGTTGCTTCGCCTATTATCTCAATTTCTCGTATAGTTGCTGCTTGTATCAGTGAACTTTCCATAAAATCATCATAATCTATTCAAAAATATACTCTTCTATCCTTTCAATAGAATCAATAATATGCTTTAGGTATGCAAGGTTATTTTTACCCATAAATCACAACCATTTCTTTTCTGATATCGTCAATCAAATAGGGGCTAATAGATTTCTCTGTTAACAAGTCAACTTTAATGCCAATTAGTTCTTCAAGTTGGTCTTCAATTTCTACTAAATCAAAAAGACTTTTTCTATCGGAGAAAACTACAAGTATATCAATATCACTATTTTTATTTTCATCGCCCCTAGAATAAGAACCAAAAATAGAAATTTTTATTGCTCCTTTTTTAGTCAAAAAAGTTTCAATCTTTTTATAGAGTTTATCATGGTCTTTTATTGAGTTGTGCATATTTTATCCACAATCCATTTTAGTTAAATCTTAATTTATATATTCTAGAGTATTATAGTATTAAAACTTTGCCATTTAACCGGGTAAATTATTTAAAGGATTACCTCCTATTGGAGATTATGAAGAAAGAATCTAAAAAAAATGGAAAGGGGTTTAACCCAAAAGGATTATTATATTTCATTATTTTTGCTCTCGTAATTGGATACTTCTTTGGGATTCCAATCTACTTTAACTTGAAAGTTCTCTACACACTGTTCTATGAGCAGTTTATGGTAAAGCTATCTCTATACATGATAGGCCTAGTCTGGAGTTTAGTTTTAGCTCTGATCATATTTTTTATAATGTTTCTTGTGACACCACTAAGAAACATAATAAAGCAGGAAGTAGGGAAAAACGTTGCTGGAAAGCTTATCTACCTTCTGATATTCTTCCTAATTTTTATTTTCATGCCGGTGCCTGTTCTATATCTAAGATACGCCCTTTACTTGCAAGAACTCCCTGAGATAACAAGGCCCCTTATTATGGATTTTATCTATAATACAGACAGCTTCTATCAAAGCTATCTTTATCTTAATCTGATAAATATCGGGAAGGGTATTCTTTTCCTCTTAACCTTGGTAGTTGCGCTGCCTTACATAGTAAATTTATTCCTAGAAAGGGCTAGGAGATTGGGCAGAGTATTTGAGGACGGAACAATAAGAGAAGAAACAAAAGAAGTTGTTTTAGAAAAAACACATATGACTATAACAGCGGTAATTTTATTTCTGGCCCTAGTTGCCTTTTCTGCACTCCTCTTCTTCAGTAACGTTTTCACATTCTACATTTATAATCCGGACTATGTCAAGTTTGGGATACTTGATTTCCTGCAAATTGGCTGGGTCATTGAATCATTAATCCTAGCAGGCATTGGATTAATGAACATTGTAGTCTCAAGGGACAGAACAGAACTTGGGATAATGAGCGGCATATCTTTAGTAGCATTGTTCATGCCCGGGATTGTCAAGGCAGCATTACTTGTTGCTGCGCTTGTGTTTATGCCCACATTAAAGAGCATCGTAGATATGAAATTTACCGAAGCAAACGTTGAAAATTACAAGAAAAGATTCTTCAGCAAACGAGGAATTATAGCAATTTTGGTAATACTTTTAATAGTCTCACCAACAGCTGCTGCCGGTGTAAAAGGATTTTTACTCGGTAGAAGTGTTGCTGGAAATCCTTTACTAAATACACCTTACATACAGAGAGAAATAGACTCAAATAGGTGGGTGTCCTATGTTGAAAATGTTGAGAGAATAAGCGTGGACATCTTACCTCAAACAGAAATTAAGAATATAGTGGTACAAGATTTCCTAAACGAAAATCGATACTTAATTGATAGGGCTAGGGTCTGGGACTATGTGACAGCGTATGTCCTTGCAAGGCCGCAACTTGGGCCAAGATATTACCTTATATCGGATACTGATCTATTCCTTGATCCAGAAGAAAAGAGAATCTATTGGGCCACCTACAAGACTGTAAAACCAGAAACTCCTGTCACAGATAATTTCTACAACAGGAACTTATTCTATGTTGGAACAGACGATATAATCATAATGGACTCAAACACTAGAGAAATAACAAATATTCCTTCTAAGATTTACTTTGGAGAGGGGCAGCTTGATTATGTCTATTCAGAAGGGCTTGAGGTAGAGTCAGTAACTACTAATTCATATGCAACTAACATGTACCTAGCAGAAGACAGGAAGACAAATCTTGATGACAATCTTCAAACTCTAGATGTCGATACAATAAACATTAGCGGTTTGATTTTGTTTAGGCTTGAAGGTTATGGTGTTTGGTCAGAATACTCTTCTTTGGATTATGTTCCATACAGGTCTTTAAACGAGAGGAATTCTATTTACCTACCCGCAGAGTTTGAAAGAGACCTGGATAGCTACATAGTACTATACAACAATGAACCATACTTCCTAACAGATTACAATCTAAGACTTGATGCGGGAACTTACATGCCATATGTTAATCTCGATTACAAGAGGAACATTGCTAGAGTCCTTACAAACATGCAAACTGGGGAAGTATTGGTCTATTATGTTGGGCCTGATGACGTCTTTAAAGATATATATCTAGAAATATACCCATGGATTAAGGACGGCAGTGAAATTCCTGCTGAAGTCAGATCCCAGTTAAGGGCTCCTGATGATTATTTCCACTATGTATCAGATGCCTACACAACATACCACATAACAGACCCAAAAGAGTACATTGAAGCGACAAACTTCTATGAGTTTGACCTAGGAGACAATGTGGGGCGATATACTGATTTCATATACAACATAATTGCCAAAAATCCAAAAACTGAGAATTATGAATATGCAGCATTTTTACAGATGATATTAAGGCGGGCTGAATCGAGAGAACTTACATCCCTCATGTATGGGTACCTTGATGACGAAAATTCAGAAGCAAAATTCTACGCCATTGACATCTCAGCAGAAAAAATTACTGGAAAAAGAATTACACAGGAATTTTTAAACAGCCAGTACCAAGAGGAGTTCAGACTTTTGGCAGAGACTAAAAGACAAGGGAATATGATTCTCTACCCATTTACTTACAAGGGGAGGACAGTTCCATTGTACCTTCTTTCAGTATATGTTCAAAGGGCGGAATCCGTAAATCTCTGGGACATAGTTGCAATAGATCCAAGGTCAATGACATTTGGCAGAGGCCAGACTGTTGATGATGCCTTAAAGGACCTATTCTCAAAGATAACTGTAACCCCCGTAACACCTACAAAACCAACTGATGGTAAGCCTGTTGTTGGGCCTACACCGACAGGTGAAAAGGAAGAGCTTGTGGCATCACTGATCAAATTCTATATCCAAAGAGAATCATTACAGCCGGGTTCCGAAGAATACAAGAAACTTACTGACGAGATTGTTTCACTCCTTAAAAAACTTGAATCCCTAGAGGGATAATAATGATCCTTAGTGGAAGAAAGATATCAAAAGGATTGGCAGAAGGTGAGGTATTGAAGAGTACCTCACCAATTTCTTTTCTTGGAGGGGTTGACCCAAATACGGGAATTATAATGGATAAAAATTCCAACGCCTATGGGAAGAGTATAAAAGATAAGATATTTGTTTTCCCAATGGGGAAGGGCTCAACTGTTGGCTCCTACGTGATTTACCAGTTGAAGAAGAATGGCGTTGCGCCTCTTGCCATAATAAACAGAGAAGCAGAAACAATTGTATCTGTTGGTGCAATAATCTCAGACGTCCCGATGGTTGATAAGATAGAAATAGAAAATATTGAAGAAGGAAAAAAGGTCAAAGTTAATGGCGATATGGGAACAGTAGAATTAATTATTTGATTCTTATGCTTTAAAGTAATAATACTCGCCTGATGACTTCTGCTCTCTATCTTTTTGGGAGTCAATTTTATTGGATCGTGGTCTTCCTGACTCGGGCTCTCTTCTGAATGTTATCCCAATTTCTTTCAAAAACCTATTCATTCCATCACGAAGTGATAGTGGTGGAGATGCTATTCCAGATACACTTGGTCTTCCGGAAAATACAATTGCCTTATCCGAAGTATAGTCTAAAGAAACAAGGTCATGCTCAACTATAATTGCCATCAGTTCCTTATCCCCTATAAATCGCCTCAAGACCTTTGAGAAGTTAAGTCTCTGCTCAATATCAAGATATGCTGAAGGCTCATCAAATAGATATAAATCCGCATCCTGCGAAAGGCATGCCGCAATTGCAACTCTTTGTAATTCCCCGCCTGAAAGCTCAGAAACCAAATTATCAATTATTGGGTCTATTTCCAAAGGCCTTAGTATTTCTGCCTTGTATATATTTGTGAAAAATTTCTCCTTTGCTACCTCTGCTAAAAGATTCCTTACAGTTCCATCGTAATCTCTTTTGATATACTGTGGTTTGTATGACACTTTTAGCTCTGTTTCAAATTTGTTACCATTATCTGGTTCTAATACTCCAGCAAGTATTTTGATAAAGGTACTCTTACCTGTAGCATTTGGCCCAACGATTCCAATCACTTCTCCTTTGTGCAAGGCACCGCCTTCAGTTTTTAGTGAAAAGCTATCGTAGTTCTTTTCAAATGCAGGGTATTCCAAAAGAACCTTCTTTGATTTTAGTGATTTCTCTTCCTTTTGATAAAATTTAATTGATTCGTCTCTGAATCTGACATTATCTTCCTTTATGTAACCATCAAGGTACATATTAATTCCAACTCTAACACCGAGTGGAGTTGAAACAATTCCGTACACACCAGGCTGCCCATAGAGGATGTGGATATTATCACTCAAATAATCTAAAATTGCAAGGTCATGCTCGATTACAACAACAGTTTTCTTTTCTGCAAGATTTCTTATAGATTTTGCAACGTTTAATCTCTGTTTTATATCAAGATACGATGTGGGCTCATCTAAAAAGTAAATGTCTGCATCTTTTGACATCGAAGCAATTACGGCAACTCTCTGTAGTTCTCCCCCACTCAATACAGAGATATCCTTGTCAAGGGCGTCTGTTAAACCTAGTTCTTGGATTAGCTCCTTTGAAACGCCTCTCTCGTCAACTTTGTCCAGCAGATCTGCTGTATTTCCTTTTACTACTTGAGAAAGTTTATCCACGTATTGTGGCTTTAATGAACTCTTAATATCTCTGGCTTCAATCTTCTCAAAATACCCTTGAAGCTCAGTTCCTCTAAAGTAAGATGATAGATTTTTCCTCTCTTTTGAAGAATAATCCCCCATATTAGGATAAAGCTCTCCAGAAAGAATCTTAATTGCTGTTGTCTTGCCAACTCCATTCTGACCTATAAGCCCCAATACCTTTCCTTCCTTTGGTATTGGCAATCGGTAAAGTCTAAAGGTATTAGGCCCATACTGGTGTATCGGCTGGGATAGCTCTTCAGGTAAATTTACTATAGAAATTGCTTTGTAAGGGCATTTGTGAATACATATGCCACAACCTGTACACAAGACCTCAGAAATTATTGGCTTTTTAGTTACTTCGTCAACTATTATAGTCTCTTCGTTCATTCGGGGGCCGGGACAATAGTTTAGACACAATAGATTGCACTTCTTCGGTTGACATTTATCATAATCTATTACAGCAATTCTCAAAAGATTCACCTTTAAAAAAAATAATATATTTAGGTATTAAAGATGATTATCCAGAACATTAGCCAGCTTCCAAGAAATGAGAACACACCTGATTTTAGAATACTACTAGCACTGTTATATTTTGTCATATCTACTCTCACCATTTTAACAAGATACTGTGAAACGTAAAATATAACAAAAGCTACGATAATACTCAGATAACTAGGCAGTGGCGCAATCCCAGATATTATGCCTGCTATAAGTCCAGTTAAAGCAAAAACAAGCCCTATTTTATGACTATCGTCCATAAAAACTCACCATTTATAGAGATGAGAAGTATTACATTTAAAAAGTTTATTATGATGTGCCATTATTTTTGTAGATTATAAGAAAATGCGTTAAATTTAAATTGAATAAATATCTAATATGGCCGTGAGTTAATGAAGAGACTAGTTGCAATTATTCTTGTCCTTTCTTTTCTTGTTCAGCCCGTAATGGGTGAATATGTCGATATTGTACTTTCGTATCCTCAAAATGTAGAGAAGGGAGAAGAAATAGAAATTACATTCGAAATTATAAATCAGTCAAATGATATGCTTTGGGATGGAACAATATTAATTGAAGAATCCTTCATGAACGATTACAAGTCTTTCATCCAATCTGATAGGGACTACCAAAATAATCCAATCAAGTTCTCCACTGTTGAGCCTGGAAAGAGTTTCAAGGAAACTTTTGTTTTGAAATTTAACAAAGATATGCCGTTAAATGAAGCAAAGTTTAACATTGAGTTGAAATGTGGAAAAGGTCCTTGTAGAGGGGGGTGCAGACCTTTTTATCTAGCTAAGCTTGTATATATCACGCTTTTAGAAAAAAGAGCCGAGGCGGTCTTAGGATTAGATGTTAATGAGTTCACATCATATAAAGGTGAAACACTAGAAATACCATTTACCCTAAAAAATAGTGGGGAAATTAGGATGGAGAATATCAAGGTAGAGATTAAAGGGGACATTTTATCAGATGAAGTTATCAACATCCCCTACTTAAATTCTGGAGAAGAAACTTCAAAAACGCTATTTGTTTCAATTGATGATAATACTTCAAAAGTATCCTTCGCCCCCATAGTTGTAGCGAGATTTCAAGAACAATCGGGCAAAGAGGGTATGGTATACAAGAACATAGAAATAAAAGTAGATGAAAAAGAAATAATAAAAGAAACTAATACCTCTGAAGTTAATACTGATATTTCTAAAGAGGTAAAAAATCAGCCCTCTTTCTTGTTTTATTTTTTCCTGTTTCTATCGATTGTTGCGATTATTGCAGTTATTATTTTCTTAATATACCTCTTTAAGAGATAATTTTTTAAACAATTTTATTTGTTTTTCATAAGGTGTTTAGTTGTCTTCTGAATTGATACGTACTACGGACTCTATATGCCCCATATGCCAAAAAAGAATCAAAGCGGATATTAAAGCTGTTCAGGGACATATTATAATGGAAAAGGAGTGCCAAGAACACGGCTTCTTCTCAGATACCCTTTCAAATGATATTGAGTATTACAAAAGGCTTCAGAGACTTGACCAAGTAGCTGAAAATTCTGTAGAGAAAACTACACATAAAAATAAAGGATGTCCTTATGATTGCGGATTGTGTCAGGACCACTTGACACCTTCAATTTTTGTCAATATTGATCTAACAAATAGGTGCAATATGAGTTGCCCCGTATGTTTTGCAAGTGCTGGTGCTAAAAAAAGATTATATGAGCCTTCTTTTGAAGAGATAAAAAAAATACTTGAAAGAATGGCCTCAATTAAACCAAATCCCCCTTTTGCAGTCCAGTTCTCAGGTGGCGAGCCAACTTTAAGGGATGACCTACCGAAGATTATAGAGACGGCTAAGAATTTAGGAATTTCTCAGATTCAAGTTGCAACAAACGGGAAAAGATTTGCTAAAGATCCAGATTACTTAAAAAAAGTTATTGACTCAGGAATAAATACATACTATCTTCAATTTGACGGATTGAATCCTTCTTCATATATTAAATTTCGCGGGTATGATACTTTTCCAGAAAAGAAAAAAGCGATAGAAAATCTAAGAGATTTTGGAGAAAGTAGTGTTGTGCTTGTTCCAACTGTTTCAAAAGGCGTAAATGACCAAGAACTTGGAAACATAATCTATTTTGGAAGAGACAACTTTGATGTTATTAGAGGAATCAACTTTCAGCCACTCTCATTTTCTGGCCGTGCAAGTCAGGAAGAAATAAAAACTTACAGGATAACAATAACGGACCTTGTAAGGCTGATAGAAGATCAAACAAACGGGGAGATTGGAAAAGAGGATTTTTATCCCATCCCATTTGTTGTTCCAGTGTCTAAATTTGTTGAATCTTTAAGGGGAATCCCTATGCCCCACTTTACAACACACCCTCAATGCGGAGTTGCTACATATGTATTTGTAGAGGATGGAAAACTTATACCTATCACCAGGTTTGTAGATGTTGAAGGATTCTTTGAGTATCTTAAAGAAAGAGATGAGAAGGTAAGCAGTGGCGGAAAAATAAGGAAAGGTATTGAAGTATCCAGAACCTTAAAGGATATGGGCTCATTTATTGATAAGAAAAAAATGCCAAAGGACTTAAATCTTTTAGACATTACAAAAGGTATCCTAAATGGCGGAGGAAAAGAATATCTTGCAAAACTGCACCATAAGACACTATTTATTGGAACAATGCACTTTATGGATCCATTTAACTTTGATCTAGATCGTGTAAAAAGATGTGCAATACACTACGCCCTACCCGATGGTTCATTTATACCTTTCTGCAGCTACAACTCAATTCACAGAGAAAATATCGAAAAACAGTTAACTACGCCAATTGACGAATAGTATTTCACCGAAAGATATTTATTAGGCCCTTAAATCTTCAAGATTGGTGAGTATATGAAAAGAGCAAGTATTGTATTCGCCCTGATATTTTTAGTTACAATTGCTACCTTCTCAGGGTGTGTTTCACAGAAAGAAGAAAATGGTGTAGATGTTAATACGACGCCAGTGCAAACTGGAAAAACAGTTTCTTATCTTAAGGCCAAGATTAATATTTCACAGCCATATGACCTTTCAGATTTAAATTCATCTGGTCAGAAAGTCGTCATAATTAGGGACAGTGGTATGAGGCTTGAGGCCATAGTAACCTTGTACGGCATTACTTATCCATTTGACGATACAGCAACTATACCGATTATAGAAACAGAAGAAGACGCAATAAAAGTGCTTAATAGTTTCCCGGACGATGTTGCACTCTATGTTTTACCAGAGGATGTCCTTTATGGTGAAAAAGGTGTGGGAACAGTTGGATGGGATGCATACATGAGAGAAAGAGTTGCATTAAGATATGCTAAAGAAGATGCAGACTACAATCTTTACGGAACAGCATTTTTGATTATGAAAGATCAAAGGACAGTTGTCAGAGTAGACGAAAGCCCTTATCTAAAGGACGAAAACGGATATGCCAACTGGTGGTTACAGCATGCTACTGACACAATTGCTTCAAAAAAAGCTTTAGGATACGGACCTTACGCAACGTTGTATGCAGCACTCATGAGATCTTTGATGGTTCCAACAAAAGTCGTATACGGACTTTACTACGATATTGAAGAAGGTGGAGTCTGGAAACCATACGCATGGAACGAGTTATACATTAACGGCAAATGGGTACCTGTCGATCCTTACAGAGAAAAAATTGGAGTCCTTTCAAGATACTACATGACTTTAGACGAAACTGTAGATCTAGTAGAACTTGATTTCTCTTGCTATAGAAGCAATTTAGAGGGAAAAGGTTGTAAGCCTTACACTATAGAGATTATAGAGCAAGGAGAAGTTCTAGAAAGTGAGATCAACAAATAATATTTTAATTTAAATATTTCTTTATTATATTTACAATTTTTTCTGCAAGTTTTTCCTTATCTTCTAGAGGTAAGTGGTAACTCTTTTTTGTCTTGTCTATGATAAAGACTTCATTTGTTTTTGATTCAAATCCTCTCATCTCCCTCCCAACATCATTTGCAATAATCAAATCCATATTAGAACTTTGGAGCCTGTCATAAGCCTTAATTAAAAGCTTATCTTCAGACACAGCATATTCAGCTTTAAAGCCAACTATGAAAGACTTTGAAACTTTTGAGAACTCATTTATTATTTTTTTGTTTGGAGTTAGTTTTATATCAAAAGATTGATTTGAGGATACCTTGCCACTAGCACAATTATCTACGTGGAAGTCTGATGTCGCTGCAGCAAAAACAGCTATGTCAACTTCTTTGTTTGACATTACAGCGTTAAACATCTCATCGTATGTTTCAACATGGCGAGTTTTAACGTGAGAATTTAGGTGGGTAGGCCCTAAAATTAGGGTAACTTCTGCACCTCTCATGTCAAATTCTTCTGCAAGCTTTATACCCATTAATCCACTGCTTTTATTTGTAATGAATCTGACATCGTCAATCTTTTCTATTGTTGGGCCTGCAGTGACCAATACTTTTTTACCCAAAAAATCTTTTACATATAGCTTTTTTATGACTGCTTCTACAATTTCATCAATTTCAGGAAGCTTTGCCTTGTTTTCTTCAAACTTTGGAGTTAGGAATTCAACACCATATTTTTTCAGCTTTTCAATGTTATCCAGTATAATTGGATTATTGTACATCGAACTATGCATAGCAGGAACTATGATAATTGGAATCTTGCCAAATCCAGTAGATACAACTGTTGTGACAGGTGTGTCATCAATTCCTGATGCTATCTTTGAGATTGTATTTGCTGTTGCTGGTGCTATTAATATAATATCACATTTCTTATCATGCTCTCCAGCATAAGAAACATGTTCTATCTTGCCGGTAATTTCATCAATGACAGGATTTCCTGTTCCAAACTCAAGTGCATAAGGGTGGATTATTTTTTTTGCGTCTCTACTCATGACTGCATATACCTCAGCACCGTGTCTCATGAGCTCTCTAGAAAGTTTAACAGATTCAACTGCAGCTATGCTTCCTGTAACGCATAATACAATGCCTTTTCCATCTAGCTTGCTTGACTTACTCCCTTTTATTGATTTTCTATGCATCATCATAGAAATGGCCTAAATCTTTATAAAAATTGTTATTATCCAATATAGATAGGTGAGAAAATAACTAGCAATCTCTTGGTTTACGATACAAAATATGGGTCTACTGAGGTAATTGCCAGATGGATATCTGAGGGAATGAATAATATTGAAGTAAAAAGGGCTTCAGAAGTGGAGTCTATTAATGATTACCGGTTGATAATTATAGGCTCACCAGATTATGATGATAAGCCTCTCAAAAGCATAAGCGAGTTTATAGAAAAATTTAGAGATGAGCTTAAAGAAAAAAAGATAGCAATTTTTGTTGTATGTAACGATATTGAAGAAGCAGAATATCGTGGAAAACAAGTAGGCGGAAAATTCAATCTTGATATACTAAAAAGAGAACTTCCAAAGGAAAATATAGTTCTAGAGGAAATACTGGGCGGAGTATTTAATCCTAAAATCCTTGATGAAGAAGACCAAGAAAGAATAGTGAACTTCTTTAGTGAAATTGGCAAATCGATAAAGAAAGAAGATCTGGTATTTATGCCAGTAATGAATAAACTTGATAAGGATAGATGTAACAAATTTATTAGCAAACTTAGGGAGATCTAAAAGGCTTTTATGTACAGTTCAGAATATTATGTTCCTTCACATATAACGGGATTTTTTGTTCCTTTCTTTAGTGAAGACTATTTAAAAACTGGGTCTACTGGCGCTGGAGTTTCACTTTCTTCTGGCCTTAAGACTAAAATTAAAATAATTGAAGGTAGTGAGAATGTTGATGTCTTTTTAAATGGAACTAAGGCCCTAAAAAACAACATACCTGTGTCTTTGAAATGCTTACATTTAATCAAAGAAAAATATCCAAAATACTTTATCAATAAAGATATAATAATAGAGCATGAGAGTGATGTTCCTATTGGATCTGGATTTGGGGCATCTGCTTCGGCTGCACTTGGGATTTGTTTCTCAATTAAAGATTTGATAAAGATTTCACCAACAGAATGTATAAGAATTGCGCATGAGACTGAAGTCAAGAGCCTAAGCGGCCTTGGGGATGTAGTGGCTGAAGTAAAAGGAGGTATTGAGATAAGGAAAACGCCAGGTGTTGATGGAATAATTGAAAATATACCTTCAAATGATCTAAAGGTAATGGCTATAAGTCTTGGAAAGAAAAAAACAGAAAGTGTATTGAAAGATTCTAAGAAAATCAAGATAATCGAAAAATGTGGAAGTAAATTATTAAAGAGGCTTATCACTGAACCTAATGTTGAAAGATTGATGCAATGCTCTAAGACCTTTACATGCAAAACCGGTATAATGTCAAAAGAGATTTTGGATTTAGTTGAGGTCATTAGTGAAATTAATAGTTACGATGCTTCAGGGATTATGATTGGGGAAGGGGCATTTACCTTTATTAATAAAGAAGATGAAAATAGAGTATTGGAAAGTCTAAGAAATATTAAAGGAGACATCATTGTTTCTCCTATAGCTTCAGGTTTATTATAGGTGCTATAATGGATATACCAAAAAATCACCCACGTTACGAATCGCTTCTTTTGAGGGAGAAAATTAAAGATTGCCTTAAAGAAGGTGTTCTTTCAGAAGTTGGGATAGCTGCACATGGTAGGGGGGAAGCTTTTGATTATTTATTAGGGGAAAAAACCACAGAAGAAGCAGATAAAGCGATAAAGGCAGCCGCTATCATGATATGCAAAGCTGAAACCCCAGTAATATCTGTAAATGGGAATATCGCATGTCTTGTTCCGGGAGAGATTGTTCAGCTATCAAAGATTGTACCTTTGAAAATAGAAATCAATCTTTTTTATAGGACTTATGAAAGAGAAATTAAAATTAAAAAAAGATTAGAAAAGTATGGTGCAACTACGATACTAGGCATTGGTGAAAATGCAAATGAATCTATACCCGGTCTTGATTCTCTAAGGGGCAAAGTGTCTGAAGAAGGCATCTTCAATTCTGACGTTGTTATTGTTCCTTTGGAAGATGGTGACAGGGCTTTGGCACTTAAGAAAATGGGGAAAAAGATTATAGCGATTGACCTAAATCCTTTTTCAAGGACATCCTTATGCTCCGATATAACAATAGTTGACAACGTTGTTAGGGCTATGCCAAAACTTATTGAAGAGATAAAGAAATTTAAGGATAAACGTATTGAAGAATGTATTGAATTTGATAATAGTGAGAATATTAGAAAATCAATTGAAATAATGAAAAATAATCTTATTCATTGGGAAGAAAAAATAAATGAAAGGTGATTCTATTAGTAAAATAATCCTTCAACTTGCATTAGATATATTAAATCTTGATCGAGCTATCTCAATGGCTAAAGAAGCTGTTCCCGGGGGCATAGACTGGATTGAGGCTGGAACTCCCCTGATAAAAAGTGAAGGCATGGAAGCCATAAGAGAACTAAAGCGTATTTTTCCAGATAAGAAGGTAATTGCAGATATGAAAACAATGGACACAGGTGACTTTGAAACTGAGATGGCATCAAAAGCTGGCGCGGACATAATCTCTATTTTGGGGGCTTCGGATGACAGTACAATAAAAGAGGCAATTAAAGCAGCTAAAAAGTACAATTCTGAGATAATGATTGACTTAATCAATGTCAAAAATAAAGTAGATAGGGCGGCTGAAGTTCAAAAAATGGGTGCAAAGTATGTCTGTATACACGTTGGGATTGACCAACAGATGAAGGGTGAAAATCCATTACAGGATATAAAAGATGTAAAAGAGGCAGTAAATATTACTATTGCTACTGCCGGTGGATTAAACTCTGAGAATATCCCCGATGTTGTTTCTGCAGGGGCTGACATAGTTATTGTTGGTGGCTCTATTACAAAAGCTTCAGACCTTCTCGAAGCTACAAAAACAATCAGGAAGAGTATTGATCTCGCAAAACCTATTGAGAGTTTAGAATTTAGAAAATATAAAAAAGAAGAGCTAATAGAAGCCCTAAAAAAAGTCTCATCTTCAAATGTCTCAGATGCAATGCATAGAGGTGGCGCAATGAAAGGCATACACACTGTTGTACCCGGACTTAAGATGGCAGGAAAAGCATTGACTGTTAAAACTATGAATGGTGATTGGGCAAAGGTAGTTGAAGCAATTGACCTAGCAGAGAAAGGAGAAATACTTGTCATAGATACAAATTGTGGCAACATTGCAGTATGGGGAGAGCTGGCAACTTGGAGTGCTTTTACTCGAGGGCTTGGGGGAATTGTGATAGATGGTGCAGCAAGAGATATTGATGACCTAAAAGAAATCCGTTTTCCAGTATTTGCAAGATACGAGACCCCCGATGCAGGGGATCCAAAAGGCTTTGGAGAGATAGGATGCGAGGTCGTATGTGGGGGCCTTAAAGTAAACAAAGGAGATTATATAATAGGAGATGACAGTGGGGTCGTGGTAATTCCTCAAGAAGAGGCCCAAGAGATAATAAACAGAAGCCTTGATGTCAAAGAAAAAGAAAACAGAATAAGGGAAGAGATAAAGAGGGGCTCGACTTTATCAAAAGTCCTAAAACTTAAAAAATGGGAAAAGATAGTTGGATAATGTTTAGTCGGCGAAAAATTTATATATGAGCTATTTCTTTATGACATATCATAATATGATATATCGGTGCCCATATGACATTTAGACAAATTCACAATAGTTTTCATTATTTTCATATTTTAGATACATTCGGGCTTTGGTTATTTAGCAAAAAGGAGTTATGTGGTTACGACGTAATAAAAGAGTTTGAGAGTAGGTCAAAAGGAAATTGGAAACCATCTCCAGCATTAATTTACCCTAAAATATTGATATGGGTATCTGAAGGATTAATTGAAGAAACGAATAAAGGAACTAGAGGCAAAAAATATTATAAAATTACTCCAAAAGGAAATATAAGATTAAATGAGAAGATGGGCTATCTTAAAAGAGATCTCCTAGATTATGAAGATTTTCTGGGAGAAGTTTTTGAGGTGAATAAATGAAAGAGCTAAGAGATACTCTTTTTGGAAAACTTGCACTTATTGAGTACAAGTATAGTAAAATTATAGTAGCCTCAATGTTACTAATAACTATTTTTTTATCCTTTGGTGCATTGAATTTAAAGTTTGAATCAGATTTCACGAAAGAACTTCCCCAAAACTTTGACGTTGTAAGGACTCAAAACCTCATTAATAGTGAATTTGGTGAAGAAGAAGGAATTATAATTTTTTTAGAAACTGATTTTGATGTTGTGGGCGATATAAGAAACAAACAAAGCCTTGAAAGTATATATGAACTTGAGAAAAGGTTAAAGTCTAGACCAGAAATAATCGATGTGATTGGCCCCGGAACTGTCTATTATTCTATATTTAGAGGCATTCCTTCAGATGAAGTGGCATTGAGAGAGGTAGCAAAGACTATACCGGGATTGATATCAAAAGATTATACGTCAGCTATAGTCATGGTCAGGATGAGTGGGGTAAGGAGCGAAGAGGAAATTCAAGCTGCAATTGACATAGTAGAAGAAGAAACAGAAAAAGTTCAGTTATATGGTATGGATTATACTGTAACTGGATCCCCTGTGTTAAATAAAACTATTCTCAAAATTTTGAGAGAAGATTCATTGAAAACTATGGCAATATCTGCAATAATTGTATTTATATTACTGAGTTTAATATTAAGATTCAAATCATTATTTGTTATAATTCCACTTATTTGCGGGATATTGTGGACTGCGGGAATTCTATCTTATATTGGCATCCCAATAAGTCTTGTAACAGCAAGTGTTGGCGCTATTGTCATAGGTCTCGGTGCCGAATATGGGATATTTATGGTATTACGTTACAACGAGGAGGCAAAAAAAGATAAGCCAAATGAAGAAAGAGTAGTGGCTATGATTGCAGGTGTCGGGCGGGGTACAATAGGTTCAAGTGCAACAACTATTGCTGGCTTTATGGCACTAGCACTTTCTTCAATGCCGATGATGGTCCATCTTGGAACTGCTTTATCTTTAGGCATAGTAAGTTGTCTTATCGGAGCTTTAGTTTTTTTACCTTCAATTATGGCTTTGAGGGAGTGGTAATATGTCACGTTACGATAAACTAATAAGAGATTTTTCAGATATTCACGGAAAAAATCCCAAGAGACTTCTTATATTGTCATTTATAATAACAATAATTTTAGGATCTGGGATCTCCCTTATCAAGATCGAACAAGGAGACGATATGAGCCAGCTGCCCAATGATATTGAAGAGATCCAGGTATTCATGAAGATGGAAGACAAGTTTGAGAGATATAACTCAATTGTTATAGTAATCAACTCAGAAAACGTATTTTCTCCAGACATCTTGAAGGAAGCCTATCTATTAAATCAAGAACTTATGAATGTCTACGGGATAGAAGGCTCTTCATTTACACTTAAACTGGACGAGATATACCTATCAAAAGAAGAGCTAAAGAACAGGATTGAAGTCTCAGATAGCCTTGGATATATGCTGATAAGACTTAATGTCATTAAAGGCGTCGATAATATGAAGGTATATGACGACGTGAAAGAAATAATCTCAAAAACTACATTGAATGTTCAGCCAGGAGGCGACATAGCAATGGGTAGAGAACTTACAGACATAATTCTACCGGAGATGTCAAAGATATCCACATTTGGTATGATAGGGGTCTTACTGTGTGTTATTCTAACTTTTAGATCCATAAGATATGGGATAATGCCTTTGATATGCGTTGGAGTAGGAATAGTTTGGATGATGGGGATATCAGGTTTCTCGGGTATTTCTTTAAGCTCCGAACTTGTTGGTGTTGTTTCAATGATGGCAGGGATAGGTATAGATTTCGCAATACAGACTATAAACAGATATAACCTTGAAAGGACTCCAATAATTATTGAAAAAATAGTAAAGACGATGGAAGGTGTTGTTGAACCGATTGTCGTTTCATCTATTGTTGCGGGATTTGGATTCATTGCAATGCTAACAGGATCTTTATCAATACTAGATACCATGGGGAAGATGTTATTCATTGGAGTTTTCAGTTGTATGGGAGTTACTCTAATATTTCTTCCATCGTTTTTAGTAGTCCAAGAAAAAATATTTCAAGATACAAAAAATTTAATCAAGAAAAAAATGGAGGTTTATAATGAAAAAGATTAGTATATTTTTAATCGGAGTTTTTTTAATTAGTGTTTTTGCACCAAGCGTTTATGCAAGTACAGATACTGTAATATATTCAGGTTACCTTTATGACAATGAATTTATATTTGTCGGGCCTTATGCTGTAGCACTTACCGACTATAAAAACACTATAGCCTCTTTTATGGTCCTAGAAGGAACAGCTCCTGTTAGTCCTTTGGGCGTTTATATATCAGAAGGGGAATCACTCAAAGCAAATGAGATCACGATTAATCTAATTGATGTTTCTAAAGTTGGGGTGAATGTGATAATCAAAGGTCCTGTTGGGTATAAAATCGGCAGGAGTCAGTATGAGTTTGTTATTAAAGAAGTAAAAACAAATCCGCTAAATGTAGAGCCTGGTGAGGCTTTTGATCTTGAAATCCTACTTTCTAATGAAGGTTCAATGAAAGCCTATACAGTGAAAGCAAGTTTGACTGTTCCACCAGCAGGCACGATAGTTCCTTTTATGCCTGAGAACACATCAGATTCTATATATATTGGGGATCTTGAAGCTAGAACAGAAAAGTTACTTTCATTTAAATTAAGGGCAAATGAAAAAATAACAGCGGGCAATTACCCGATGACACTTGTCCTTTACTTTTACGATGGCTCAACACCTTATCCAAGACCATACACAATCCAGTTTGGCCTAAGAGTTTCTGGAAGAACTGAGATAATGGTAGTTAATTTCTCATCTACCCCAGAAAATGTGAGGCCAGGAAATGAAAATGTAAAGATTAAGGTAAATCTTGCAAATCAGGGGACTGAAGGTGCGAAATACGTGAAGGCTTACCTTGACCTAAAAGAGCCTTTTTCATTATCAAAATCTTACGAAAGCTCATACAATCTAGGGACACTATCAGGCGGACAGGCGAAGGATGCAGAGTTTCTGATAAATGTTGACAAAGATGCAAAGAAAATGACTTACATGGTACCAATAATTGTTGAATACAGAGACTCTTCAAACAATCTTCTAAAAGAAGAGTTTGAATTGAACTTAGATATAAAAGGAAAACCTGAACTTGAGATAACAGAATATCGTTTAATCCCAGAGACTGTCAGAGCGGGAGAAAGTGCAAAGATTTACCTTACAATAGAGAACAAAGGGGAAGAGAAGGCAGAATCAATAATCGTTGAGGCGATAGAAAGGTCAGAGCAGCCATTTGATTTCACATCTAAAAATGACTATATTGGTGTTCTTGAACCAGGGCAGAAGGCAGAAGTTGTATTGGCCACAGATGTCAAATCAATAGCAGAGGAAAAAACCTATCAATTAAATCTTAGGATTAGGGCCGTTGGAGACAAAGAAAAGCAGGACTTAAACGTATACCTATTCCAAAAGACCATGGATATACCGGTAGAGAAATCAGTAAGTAATATAAGAATCGCCGTAGTGATAGGGCTCATAGTAGTACTGTTAATCGGAGGATACTACGGATACAACAATTATATAAAGAAAAAATAATGAGTCGATATCGGTGGAACTATGAGAAGGGGCCTAATACTGCTTTCAGTTATTTTATTTTCTATATTTTTCCCATTTAATGTAGG
>LNGC01000010.1 GCA_001587715.1 Candidatus Methanofastidiosum methylothiophilum
AAGTTCCAGCCGGATATAATCACATCAGCCAAGAACTTATCTGCAACATATGTCCCTCTTGGAGGAACAACATACTCAAAGAAGATTTCTGACTACTTTGAAGACCACTGGTTTGTCGAGGGTCACACATATGCAGGTCACCCACTCGCATGTGCCGCCGGAGTTGCAACAATAAATTACATGAAGAAAAACAAGTTAGTTGAAAATGCTGCAAAGATGGAAAAAGTAATGGAAAAGAGATTGAATGAGATAAAGGCAGACCACAAGTCAGTAGGAGACGTCAGAGGTAAGGGACTGTTCTGGGGAATAGAATTAATCAAGAACACACAGACAAAGGAGCAGGCAGGAACAAGGGAAGAAAAGTTCATGAGGGGTCATGCACCAATACCGGCCAAAGTCACTGGAGAATGCATGAAGAACGGAGTCTTCTTCTTACAGATGGTTTCAACACTACTATTTGCACCTCCACTTTCAATCAATGAGCAGCAGATAAACGAAGCACTCGATGTTGTTGACAAAGCACTTGAGATTTCTGACAAAGAAGTAGTCAAGTAAAATAATTTTATTTTTTATCTTATTTCTTTTTATAAAGCCAAATTTTATATATAGCCCCTCTAGATTAACTAACATGGAAAAATATGCTCTTCTCATCATTAACACGCTTAAAGAGTATATCTACGGGAATGTAAAATGTGAATCCCCAAAGGAGATTATAGGGCCAATTAGAGAGATCTCGTCTATTTTCAGAGAAAATGGTTTTCCCGTGATATACATATATGATTTAGAAACTAAAAATGATTGTGAAGAGAAAATAATAGATGATCTTGCCCCAAAAGAAGGGGACTTCATCATAAAGAAACGGAAGTATAGTGGTTTTTACGGAACAGAGCTCGATGAGATTTTAGAGAAAAAAAGTATAAAGAATCTAGTATTCTCTGGGCTTCAAACATCACTTTCTGTAAGGCATACTGCAGCAGATGCATATTATAGAGATTACAAGTGTATCATGTTGACAAACGCATGTTGTGATGTTAAAAAAGACCTTCACCTGAAATCTATCCTATACATAAGGGATTTCTATGGCGCAAGTGCCGTATCCACTATGAATTTTCCACGTCTTTATTTATCGGAGGAGGGAATTTAATGGATGTAGGAGTTATTGGAAAACCAAATGTAGGAAAATCAACTTTTTTTAATGCAGTCACACTTGGGGGGGCAGAAATTGCAAATTATCCTTTCACAACAATTGACTCAAATATAGGGGCAACTTACGTTACGTATAAATGCCCCTGCAAGGAGCTTGATATTAAATGCTCACCTCAAAATTCAAAGTGCATCGATGGAACAAGACTTGTACCTTTGAAAATAATTGATGTGGCAGGTCTTGTAAAAGGCGCTCACACTGGGAGAGGTCTTGGAAACAAATTCTTAAATGATCTTTCGAGGGCTGAAACCCTGATTCACATCGTAGATGCTTCGGGATCAACAGATATTGAAGGAAATCCAGTTCCCATAGGGACTCATAACCCTCTGGAAGATATTGAGTTTTTGGAGGAAGAGATAAACCTCTGGTTTTTTGGTATACTAAATGATAACTGGTTCAGATTTGCAAGGAAGATATGCTCTGGGCATCATGATTTCTGTAAAATAGTGGCGGAGCAGTTTACCGGGATAGGAATAACTGAGGGAAATGTAATAGCTTCAATTAGGGAGACTGGACTAAATCCCGAGCAATGTATTCACTGGAAGGATGAAGAGCTATTGATATTTGCCAAATCCCTTAGGAAGATATCAAAGCCTATTACGATTGTTTTAAACAAGACAGATATAGCATCACCTGAAAATATCAAAGCCTTGAAGGACAAGCTTGGAGATGTCTTTACGGTTAGCGCTGAAGCGGAGCTTGTATTAAGAAAGGCAACGAGTGCTGGATTAGTCAAATATATACCTTCTGAATCATCATTTGAAATAACTGGTAATCTTAACGATAAGCAAAAAGAAGCACTACACAGAATCAAAAACTTCATGGACAAAAATGATGGTACGGGTGTCCAGAAGACCATAAATCAGGTAGTCTTCAACATATTGGACAAAATAGTAGTCTACCCTGTGGAAGACGAGACTCACATGAAGGATGGCAAGGGCAATGTTTTGCCAGATGCTTTCCTCATGGACAAGGGCTCAACACCAAGAGACCTTGCATTTAGGGTCCATACCGATATTGGAAAGAACTTCCTGTATGCTGTTAATGCAAGAACAAAAAGAAGAATAAAAGACGACTACGAACTTCAAAATGGAGACATCATAAAGATAGTTTCAGCAGCAAGGTAGTTCTATACAAGTTCATCAAGGGGTACATCGATAAACTTGTTCAACTTTGGGAGCATGTGCCTTGTAGTCTTAGGAGGGTATAGCTCCCCCTTCCTTGCTGTCTTGACAACTTCTTCCTTTGTTACTCTCTTTGGGACAAGAATTGCATCTGCTTTTTCTGAGTAGAGTAGCCAGTAGGCCTTTTTTAAGGTTTTTTCGTACCTTACAGTCATTCCATTTTTTTCTAGGATCTCTACTATCTTTCCAATATCCCCATATATCACAGGGAACCACTGGCCAAGTTTTATCTCCGGATCGTTATAGTCCACAAGTAGACATGGCACTTTTTTACAGCCAAGTCTTTTTGCAGCTTCGAATCTATGGTGACCATCGAGTATTGTCATGGTATTTGCATCAACTATGATGGCGACAGAGAACTTCTTCTCCCTCTCCATCTTAATCAGTAATCTGTTTAGAACGCTAGGAACTATACGCTCATGCGTATTAAGTTTTTCAATCTCGATGAACTCTATCTCCATAAATAGATACTTGGATTAAAATCTTATATGTTTTTGTATGCGAAAAGGGACTGCCCAAAGGAAACACCACCGTCACCACATGGGATGAGTTTATGTTCCACATACTTTAGACCACTTAATTCAACTCTTTTCTTGATAGCATCTGAAAATATCTTGTTGTAGGCGACCCCTCCAGAAAAGGCTATAGTTAGGTGGTCCTTCTTTGCCTCTTCAATCGCGATATCAGAGAAGGCATTGGCAAGAGAAACATGGACTGTTTTTGCAAGGTCATTCTTTCTTTCTTTTTTTCTTAAATCAAATATTTTTTTTGCAAACTCTTCTATCTGTATAATGTTATCTTCAATCTCAATTGGCATGTCAAGATATTTCCCATTCCATGCGAGGGACTCTAGCTTCATAGCAGGTTCCCCTTCGTATGTTCTTTCAGAGCATGAGGAGAGCATAACTGAAAACATGTCAAGGAGCCTGCCACAAGAAGTTGAAAAAATCTTCTCATCCATTGTAAGTTTTTTCAATGCATCGATACCCTGTGATCCATATTTGTAAGAGCTAGAGTAATCTGAAAGGTCTTCATCTTTTAGAATTGATACAAGTACCCTTAAAGGTTCTTTTGCAGCCTTGTCCCCACCTAGAAGTGGGTATTCCTTCAAATGCCCTATCCTTTCTTCATCATTTTCTTTAACATGGAAGACTTCTCCGCCCCAGGACTTTCCATCAAGGCCGTAGCCTGTCCCGTCACACACTATAGCAACACCCTCATCTAATTTATTTTCAGTCAAAACTGCCCTTGCGTGGGAGATATGGTGCTGGATCTTAATGAGTGGTATTCCAGTTTCTATAGAATATTTTTCTGCAAGCTTTGTAGTCTCGTACTGTGGATGGAGGTCAGAGACAAAAAGTTCAATTTCTCCCATCTTCATGTTGAGAAGTGTCAGGAGTTTTTCTATCGCATCTTCAAAGAACTGGAGCGTATCTAAATGGGTAGTATTACCTATGTGCTGTGAGATAAATGCCTTCTTTTCTTTTGTTAAAGTAAAGGCATTGTTAAGTTCTGCGCCGAAGGCTAATACCTTTTTATCATGTGGTATTCCAATTCCCTGCGGCACAAAGCCTCTTGACCTTCTAATAAATTTCCCATCACGAATAACAGAATCATCACATCTATTGTAGATCTTTAAGTTATGACAAAGGAAGTAGTCAACGTCAAGCGAATCAAAAGCAGAGCTATTCCTAGTTATCATTGGGTCTCCTGGCATATTGGCTGAGGTCATGACAAAAAAATCAAGTGTGGTATAGTTAAACAATAGGAAATGAAGGGGCGAGTAAGGGAGCATTATTCCCACGTTGTGAAGGCCAGGCGCAGCCTTTTCAAATGTCTTTGAATCTTTTTTTTCTAAAACTACTATAGGCCTTTCATGGGAGATGAGATCTTTCTTTTCATCATTGCTAACGTGACATACCTTCTCTATGGATTTTATATCCCTGCCAAGAATCGCAAAAGGCTGATAAGGCCTTCCAAGTCTTCTCCTAAGTGCTGACACAGCCTCTTCGTTTAATGCATCACACCCGATATGGTATCCTCCAAGACCTTTTATGGCGATAATCTTCCCATTTTCGAATAACTTTGCTGCCGTTTCAATAGGATTTCCCAGTTTTTTTCTTGACCTATCAAAAAGCGAGTAATGTGGGCCACACACGGGGCATGCAACAGGTTCTGCATGATAACGCCTGTCAAGGACATCTTTGTATTCTTTAAGGCAGTCTGGGCAAAGCTTGAACTGCCCCATAGTTGTCATTTCCCTGTCATAGGGTGTCTTTTTGATTATGGTAAATCTTGGACCACAGTTAGTGCAGTTGATAAATGGATAAAGGAATCGTCTGTCAGTTTTTTGAAAAAGTTCCCTCTGGCAGTCATCACAGACGCATATATCGGGGGGTATTATTGAAGCTGAACCAGAACTCCCCCCTTTACTTTCCTTGATATAAAAAACACCAGGCTTAAAATTCTCATCTGATGATTTTTCAGATATATCAAGCCTATCGATTTTTGCCAAAGGCGGCTTTTTTTGATCGAGATCATCGATAAAATCCTTCACATTTTGAGGGGCCCCATCAATTATGATCTCTACATACTCTCCCCTATTTCTCACATAGCCAGTGACCTTGTTTTCAACGGCTATTCTATAAACAAACGGTCTAAATCCCACCGCCTGAACGGTGCCATAGACCATTATACTTTTCATGAACACTGCAATAGCCTAGTTTATATAAAATTTGTTATCGATATAGAACTTTTTAACTAAAAAATGTATACCAAACGCTTATAAACGTCCACTTTCAAATATCTTTAAGGTGAAATTAATTTACTTATCAATAACTTCTAACAAAGGTGAATTTCATGATCAATGTATTCATAAATGGATACGGTACAGTTGGGAAGAGGGTAGCAGATGCAGTCGCCCTCCAGAAAGATATGAAGATTATAGGCGTCTCGAAGAGGACGCCCGATTTTGATGCAGAACAGGCAATAAAGAAGGGCTTTGACCTTTATTGTGTCGAGGGTGCCGATGTAGACGCCTTCAAAAAAAGGGGGATGGAAACAAACGGTTACCTAAAGGATATCAAAGACTCCGTAGACGTAGTCATAGACGGTGCCCCAGGTAAACAGGGCGCCAAGAATATGGAGCTCTATAAATCACTTGGATTAAATGCCATTTTTCAAGGAGGAGAGGACGCTTCTATTGGTACCTCCTTCAACGCTCACGCTAATTTTGATAAGAATATAGGCCAGAAATACATAAGGGTTGTCTCTTGCAATACAACAGGACTTGCAAGGACATTAAGCTGTCTTAATGAGGTCAATGCCATAAAGAAGGTAAAGGCCGTAATGATTAGAAGGGCAGCAGACCCAGGAGACAACAAACGAGGCCCTATAAATGCCATCGTGCCTGAAGTAAAGGTACCGTCTCACCACGGCCCTGATTTAAAGACTGTTCTCCCTGTAGATATTGAGACAATAGCTGTAAAGGTGCCCACAACACTGATGCACCTTCACACAGTAATGGTAGATTTAAAGAAGGAGATGAAGAGGGAGGAAGTAATAGACTTATTTAATAACAGATCAAGAGTTATTCTAGTAAGCAAAGAAGATGGAATTGATTCTACCGCAGATATAATGGAATTTGCAAAGAATTTAGGTAGAAATAGAGGGGACATGTATGAAATTAATGTCTGGAAAGATTCAATTAATGTAAAGGACGGAATGCTTTACTACATCCAGGCTGTTCATCAGGAATCAGACATAGTCCCAGAAAATGTAGACGCCATAAGAGCAATGTTTGATCTAAAGAAGAGAGACGAGTCAATTGAAATGACAAACAAAGCCCTTGGTATTCTATAATTTTTTTGAGGGAGGGAATTTTATTATGAGCGATAAAGATTTTATTGAGGATATTGTATCGAAGAAGAGTGAGGATTATTTTAAGGATATAAAAGAAGAAGTTGGTACAACTAAATACATCATCAAAGCACAAATCACAGCTAGCGGTATTGTTGAAAGGCCAGATGTCGTAGGGGCTATATTCGGCCAGACTGAAGGTCTGTTAAGTGATGATCTGGATTTAAGGGAGTTGCAAAAGACAGGAAGGATAGGAAGGATTAGAGTAAATATAACTTCAAAAAATGGGAAAAGCACAGGAGAAATAATCGTCCCATCAAGCCTTGACAAGGTTGAGACAGCCATACTTGCCGCGTCCCTTGAAACAATAGATAGGGTTGGTCCATGCAATGCCAGGATAGATGTTTCAACTATTGAAGACGTAAGAAAATCAAAGAGGAACTACGTAATTGACAGGGCTAAAATTATACTTACAACAATGGTTGATGAAATAACTCCAGAAAGCTCTGAGCTTACAGATGAGGTAAAGGAGTCTGTGAGGATGGGTGAGATTAAATCATTCGGAGAAGACCAGCTCCCTGCCGGCCCAAACGTTGACGAAAGTGATGCAATCATAGTTGTCGAGGGAAGGGCGGATGTTCTAAATCTATTAAAGTACGGAATTAAGAACACCATAGCCGTTGAAGGGACAAGTGTATCAAAGACAATAGGGGTAATTTCACACGAAAAGACAGTCACAGCATTTGTTGATGGCGACAGAGGCGGAGAGCTTATTTTAAGGGAGCTTTTCCAGATAGCAGAGATAGACTACATTGCAAGGGCACCAATGGGAAAGGAAGTTGAGGACCTTACAAAAAAAGAGATAATTAAGGCACTTAGAAACAAGATCCCTGCAGAGCAGTGGATTGTAGAGAACTTAGATAAACCAAGGACAGAGGCGCCAAAACCACAACAAAAACCTGATGAAAGAGATTCCCACCCAAAGCACAACCATCACCATCATGAGCAGCAAAAACCAATAGAGCCAATTCAACCAAAAAAACCATACTCCGATTTAGACCGATTTGGCGAGATCATAGAAAAATTACCAGGAACACTTGACGCATACTTATTGGATGCAGAAGGCAAAGTCAAGCACAAGGTCTCAGTAAGAGATTTAGTTGATGCAATGAGGTACACTGAAGATTACGAGGCTGTAGTATTTGACGGAGTTGTAACACAGAGACTTGTCGATATAGCAGGTGAAAAAGGAGTCAAATTCCTTGTCGGTGTAAAGACTGGAAATATAACAAAGAAGCCTGTCAACTTAAAGGTACTTTCATTTAAGGAACAGGGCGGCGAAATGGAAAGTGCAGGTGTCTTGAATTAAAGTTAAACTTTCCTTTTTTTTCAACAGCGAAAAGATGGCAGAGGCATATTATAATGGAATTTACGTTGATAACAAACCTTTTAAAGGAACTTCCATCTCTACTAGAATATATAAAGAGACCTTAGAGGTAGAGTCTGAGTCTGAATCTATAGGGACTCTTAAAAATACTGTAGATGATATTATCGCATGTGTTGAGGCAATAAGGAAAACATTAGTATTATAATAGGAGGAATTTTATTGGCTAGAAAAAGAGTTGCAGGAAAAGACCCATGGAAGGCAAAGGCATGGTATACAATTTATGCTCCTGATATGTTTGAGAAGAAGGAGATTGGCGAGACTATTTCCGATAAACCTGAGAAGGTTTTAGGGAGAAAGATCGAGACGAATATGAAGGAGCTTACCGGTGACATGAAGAAGAGTCACATAAAGCTAATTTTTAGAGTTAAAGAGGTCACAGGCGAAAATGCCTATACTGAGTTCTTTAGACAGGAACTTTCAAGATCATACCTTAGAAGTCAGATACGAAGAAGAAACTCAAAAGTTGACTCAATTTTCAACATAAAGACAAAGGATGGATACAATCTAAGGGCATCCACTTCAGCTATACTTACCACAAGGATACTTACATCCCAGAAGAAGGCCATAAGGGAAATAATTAATCAAGAGCTAACCTCAATCAGCACAAATAACGACTTTGCACAGTTCTTGGACGAAGTCACAAGCGGCAAGATGTCAAGTGAGATTTACAAGAAGGCTAGGAAGATCTACCCACTTAAGAGAGTAGAAGTCACAAAGATAAAGCTCGTTGACAAGCCAAAAGCAAAAGAGGCTGCATAGACTGTGGAAGAATTTACTTTCCATAGTATTTTCTATTCTTTAAAGGAAATAAAAATCCCATTTAATTTTGATATCGTAGTTGGGATAGCAAGGGGCGGAATAATCCCCTCTTCAATTTTGTCATTTATTTATGAGAAAGAGCTTTTATTGGTGTGGTTGAATCTTTACGGTGAAGGCATGCCACCAGAAAGAATCCAAGAAAAGCCAAAACTCATGCGGCCTTTTGATCATGACTTATCAGGTAAGAGAATACTGCTCGTAGATGACCTATCAAGGAGTGGTGATACAATCGAATTTGCCAAGGACATCCTCTTAAAAAAGGGCGCTTCTGAGATAAAATCCCTAGTCCTAGTTGGAAAGGGGGATTACTTCCTAGAAGAGTTTAAGGGATGCGTCAAATTTCCCTGGAAATTTTAATCTTTGAAGGAAGGTCAATAAATTTATTTACTTCAAGTATTATGGCCGAGTCGTTTGTAGCTATTATTCCATTCTTATTTTTCAAGACATGATCGACGCTTAAAATAGTCTCTGAATCTCCTTTTATACTCCTCTCCTCCATCCCTTCTCTTAGCGCCTCTGAAAGTTTTCCACTTTTACTCATCATCTTGTCAAGGTAGAATTGGGTATATCCTGGCCGGTATTTTTTTAATAAATCAAGCACGAGCTCAACTGATTCAATAGTTTCATTTGTTATCCTGTGCTTTTTTGAGACGTTCAGTATGTCCCTCAAAACTCCATCCATAGAAACAAATGCCTTGCCCATGAGAACAGATTCAGTTGTTATTATGACATTATAGCCATCAATAAAAATCTCTTTACCTTTGATCTCCTTTAACGATGTTTTCTTTCTTTTTGTTTCTAGAATATACCCTTTAGGAAAAACTGTTCGTGATAGGATATATCTTTCCTCATTTTTAAGGCCATAGTGGTCACCTACAAACCTTAGGGCATACGACTTTGGATAATCTCTATTCAGTAGAAGATATAAATCATCTTTAGCATTATTAAAACGAGCGTTGTCCATAAACTACTATTAGCTTACAAGTTGAAATTGTTTTTGGAATTTATTCTTTATTTTTTTCAATTTCAATTAGAATTTCATTTAGTTTAGATCTAAGGGGCTTAAGTTTATTTTCAACAATATCAGAAACAATATCTCAATCTACCCCAAAATAATTGATGAATTAATTTATCTCTTAAACCTATAATCTTCTTCCATTCTATATCCTGGTATCTAAATTTAAAATCTTCAGAAAGATTTTTGGAAGCTTCTCCCATAATTTCAAGACTTCTAATAGTGGCCCTGCTTAATTTTCATCTTCAATAATTTCATCAAAATCAATATCTTTAGTGTAATTTAATATAAAGTTAATTTCATTAATTATATGGATTAGGTATACCTTATCACGCTTCACACCAGATCACATCTTCTAGCACATATTCTGCAATTTCTGGATTAAGACTTTTTTTAGTAACTAATTCAATTTTCTTCCCAAAAAGTTCCTCTAAGTAAAAAATGAGTTCCATATAATTATCGAATGTAGGCCTATTAAATTCTACAAGTATATCAATGTCACTTGATTCCTTCTGATCTCCCCTAGAATAAGACCCAAATAATCCAATATAGTTGACACTAAATCTTTCTTTCAAATAAGGCATTTGTTTACTTAATATTGATAAGATTTCTTCTTTTCTTCTCATAAATCCATTCCAAAATAGTTTAGGATTATTAATTAATAAAATTAACTAAGCCCTTTTGATTAATTAGGTAACATATTACCTAATAGAAAGCTTTATAAACAAATCACATTCTAACTGATAAAGGTAACACATTACCTATTTGGAGGAAAATTCATGGAAAAAATATACTTACAAGCCATAGGAATATGGTTATTATTTGCTGTTGTAGCGAACATTAACGGTTTAATCCGAAATTTTGTTTACGGGCCGAAGTTAGATGAGTTAACAGCACATCAGATAAGCTGCTTTACTGGAATAACTTTGTTCTTTATAGTGATGTATTTATGGCTGAAATTAACAGGTGCGTCATACTCATCGCATAACTTAATAATTATTGGTATAGCATTTCTATTTGCCACAGTTGCATTTGAATTCCTTTTTGGGCATTATGTCATAGGTCACAGCTGGGAAAGACTATTGCAAGACTATAATTTTTTGAAAGGAAGGCTTTGGGCGCTTGTGCTTGTATGGACAACTGTGGGTCCATATGTAGTTGCAAAATATGTCCTTGGTAAGATCTAGATTAGGAGAGTTAAAATGGAAAAAATTCCAAGACCTGAATCATTTGAAATCTTTGGTAAGATATTTTTCTTAAGCAATAGACTTGAATATCTGGGTGATAACGACCTTAGAAAAGACGGACTCACGACAAAACAGTGGCAGTTAATCGCAGTCACAGGAAAATATTTTACCTACCCCCCGTCAGTGAGTGAAGTGGCAGAGGCCCTTAGCACAACGCATCAGAATGTGAAACAGATTGCTCTGAAACTCCAAGACAAGGGTTTCATCTCAATTGAAAAGGATGAGAAAGATAAAAGAGTTTTGAGATTAAGATTAACAGAGAAGAATAGAAAATACTGGGAGTCTAAAACAACTGAGGACATTGAATTCATTAATTCATTATTCAGTTCTTTGACAGAAAAAGAGATTCAAGAACTATACGCACTACTACTCAAGTTGGAAAAAAACATCGATGTAAAATACAATGAAACTAAAAAGAACTTTAGACCATAAAATAAAAACTATTATATTGCAAACTTCTCCGAAGTTATAAATGATCTGAAATTACCCTTCCTTGCGTCTGATTCAATCTTATGCTTTTGCAGAAGCATATATTTTAAGTCACGGGCCTTCTGATGATTTTCATCGATTTTTAAGGCCATCTCATAACACTGATTTGCCCAGAGATATTTTCCAAGCTTCTCAAGTGTCTCACCCTTGTGGACCCACTCTTCTGGAGTTAGAGGTTCCTTCTCAACAATTCTTGTCGAGTAGTCCTTTTCTACCTTGGCCCTGCACTCTTCGGCCTCATCAAATCTTTGCAGACTCTCTAAAAGATTGGCTTTTCCTTCCCAAGCAAGAGTATTTTCAGGTTGAATCTTAGTTGCAAGAGAGTAGTAATCAAGAGCATCTTCCAACTTTCCAAGCCTTTCAAGTAACAAAGCCCTATTATAAATAGCTGAATAGTCAAGAGGATCAAGCTCTATCGATTTGTCATAGCATTCAATGGCCGCTTCATATCTGCCTAAAGACCTCAAAGCTATAGCCTTAAACTCCCATGCAAAGGCGTTGTCAGGATCAATTTCAATCGCCCTGTCAAAAGAATCTATAGCCTCCTCTAAGTCATTTGCTCCCTCATAAAGCAGTACATACCCCTTCAACCAGAAAAGAAATGGGTCGTTCTTATTTTTCTTTAAGAGCTTGTCAATCTTCTCTTTAGCCTGTTGAATCTTTAGTTCATCAAGGAGGGAAAATATCTTCTCATACTTTTCTTTGATTTTTTCTGAGGTGGGATTATTTGCCATTTGATTCTCCACTCTAAAAGCTATTAAGTGATACTAATTAGACGGCCTAACTATTTAAAATTATTCCAGATTCTTTTAATTTAGTGAATTTAAGTAAAGTGCAGCACAAGAATTATAGTAATCATTATGGCCTGGATTATGAGACATGAGAGGATAAATGGGTCTGTAAATACCTTCTCCTTCGTTTTTCTCGGGACAAGCCTAGGCTCTCTAATGGGAAGTTCTTCCCTTCTATAGAATAAATCCCTGTCTTCCATACAAATACCATTTCAATTTGATACTATATCATCTTCTTTTTTAACCCTTTTTTTATTGTACATCATTTTTAAGCCCCGAACAATAAATCCTACCATAAGGACAAAGGCCGCAATGTCATCACCCCATCCGGCAATAGGGATGAAATCGGGGAGCAGGTCAAGTGGGGAGACAATATACATCCCAAGGACTGTTGCCATGGCCCAGTTGAAGATCCTCTCTCTGAATATATACAGAAAAATAAGGGCTATTATTAAAATTACTAGGATGACAATAAGAACTGTATAGTACCATTCCATTGTATCAGAGTATCCTGAACTGTTGTTGTATTATATTTTTAATAAAAAGAAATATATTAATTTTCTTCTAGATCCTCAGGCTCTTCTAAATCTTCATCATCTTCGAAATCTATGAATCCGACATCTTCTATAGTCTCGTTTATAGTCTCAAGATTTTTGTTTATAGCCTTCATTTCCTTTAAGATTTCCGTCATAATCTTTAACAGCATATATTCAGATTCTTCCTTCATTTTGACTACCTCCAACTTATATTAATAGAAATTAGACTATTTATAAGGTGATTTATCTATATAAAAAATTATGCAAAAAGTGGTTTAGAAGCTTTCGCCACACTTCTTGCAGTACCATTTTGGCTTTGCCCCTAAAAATATACTCTCGCCAAACTTTAGATTGCCTTTCTCATAATCCTGGTAATCTTTGGATGTCGGATATCCATAAAATATCGGGATTACCTTTTTAGAACTGCAATAGTTACATACGGGATTTTCTTTTTCAATCATTTAATCAAATCTCCGGTAAATTTGATTATAGCTTTACCTATATTTAGAGATATGTAAAAAAACAGGTAAAATATGGAAAATAATTAATTATGTTAAAGAAGGATTCAATCGTTTGGCCTCGTTGTAACATGCTTGAGCTTCAGGGAGTCTACCGAGTAGCTCCAGGGCTACTCCTTTGTTATACCAAGCTTCCGCATCCTTTGGATCAATTGAGATAACTTTGTCAAAGCAGGCAATTGCATCAATGTATTGGCCTTGACCGCCAAATATCAAACCTTTATTATACCAAGGAAGAGTATCATTAGGATCCAGTGCAATTGCTTTGTCATAGCATACTATTGCCTCGCTGTATCTTTCTAATTGGTCAAGTGATACGCCTTTATAGACCCACGCCTCTTTAAAATTTGGATTGACATTTATTGCAGAGTCAAACATTGTTATGGCCTCGTTGTACTTTCCCTGATTGAAAAGGGTCATCCCTGCGCTGTAATACGCATCAGCTGATTTTGTGCCGCCCAAACATCCTGGACTTACCAATACGCCTAGCAGAATTAACAATACAAAAATTGCATTAATCTTTTTCATCGTTGATACATTGCATTCCAGATATATAAGTATTTGTAAACGAAAAAAATTATTCTCAGAATGGATAAAAATATATACAATCACGTTTAATAGTATACGTGGATATTGGAGTTCTTGGGGGAAGGCACGAAGTTGGGGGAAACAAGATCCTTTTTGGTCACAAAGTTTCTAGAGACACTTTGATAATGTATACCATCGGGCATAGCAACAGAAAGATTTCTGATTTTGTCTCTATACTGAAAAAATTCAATGTTGGACTCCTAGTGGATATCAGGACTTATCCTTTTAGTAAATACGTTCCCGAATATAACAAAGAGATTATCTCTCATCTCCTGAAAGAAGATGGCATCGAATATATTTATAGGGGGGACACACTCGGAGGCATGCCTAAGGAAGGTTTTGAAATCTATCGGGCCTCAGAAAAATATCATAATGCCTTGCATGATCTTCTGATGGAGATCCTTTCAAATCACAGGGCAACTGCGCTGATGTGCAGTGAGAAGGACTATAACAACTGTCACAGGAGATTTATTTCTGAAGACTTAGAAAAAATAATTTTAGAAAAAGATTATGATATTGCGATTGAGCATATAGTTGATGAGAGTGGGATTGACAAGACTTTGGATCAATTCATGAGCTAGTTTGGTTTTAGGAATGTATAGCACCTTTTAATTAAAATTAAATTATTTAATCCATTATGAAAACATCCTCTATCTTATTCTTGTTAAGTGCTTTTGTAATCTTGTATGCAAGTTCTAAGGAAGGATTGTACTTGCCCTGCTCAAGAGAGTTTATTGTTTGCCTTGTGACCTCTACCATTGATGCAAGCTCTTCTTGAGTTATCTTCTGCTCCTTTCTAAATTCTCTGATCTTTGTTTTCATAAGTTCTCCAATCAATTCTAATACTTCCTCTCTAAGATTTTATAAGCGACTACATAGAAGATCAGTACAGCGCATACGGCGTAGCTTATGAAAATAGAGTACCTCATCGTGATTGGCTGTATCCCGTCCCAGATAATGAGGGCAAACGCAACAAAGATAAAGACCATAAAAGTTAGAGTCCCTGCCTTATACCTTAACATTTCTATCCTTTCGTCAATTATCTTTTCTCGCTTTGTGAAGTACATCATTGATGTTACAAGGATCATAACAAATCCTATGTAAATAAGGTAATTACCGACAGTGGAATACCCAAATAACTCGTTTGTTCCTATATTGTAGTGATTAAGTAGTAGCCCAGCAATCATCAAAATGGCAATGAATATTATTCTAAGGATCATACCTTTTTTCGTGACAACTTTTTTGCTTGTCATTTTTAATGCTCCCTAGTTTTCTCTCTCTAGCTTATAGTTTGATACCGATTTGATTATAACTCCAACAGCCAAAGCACCGACTAAGAATGGATTGACATAGAAGCTATTGTTCATGACATTGTACATAATTTCTATAAAAATACCAAGAGTGATGACTACCATCATGCCCCACGCCGCGTTTCTTTCAGCTATGGCCTCGTGCATCCTCTCCCTTTCATCCTTCTTTAACTTCCACATAACGTCAAAGACATCAATTAAAAGGAAGACCATCCATACTCCCGTTACCAAGAGCTTTGTTTCTACAGAATCACCAGCAAGCTGTAGCAGGACAATTAGGGCGATAAACATGGCTGCCATGTATACGGCACCCTGCCAGGTCTTTATACCAAGACCCCATCCACCATACTTTCTTCTCGTAAACCATTCGGGTTTTGCTATTATCATTTTTACATACCTCCGCAATGTAAAAAATATATTACATTTTATTTATAAAGGTTTCGATTTTGTCAAAAATATATTACATATTTACTAGAAAAGATAAGGCCCAGATATAAACTGGGGAGTTTATGAGATGATAGTAACTCTGGGCCTTGTATAAAAAATGGCAATACTATTTTAATGAGTAATCTAAGGGAATTTGTATTTCTTCTGACAATCCGTTCAACCTCTGGAGCATCTTTAGGAAAATCCCCTTTTCAATTGCCCTTGCAATCTGGCCTTGACAGAAACGGTCGGCATTAAGTAGGAAGGAGAAGATGTGCCTGATGTCATACACAGTGAGATTTGATGGATCTATCTCCCCCTTTATAAGCCCAAAATACTTCCTAACTGACTTATGGTCATAAGGATTAATTATGAATTTATGATCCTCCAGGCACTTTAAGAAATCACTCACACCAACAGAATAAATGTAATAGGGAAAGTGTGTGATCCCGGGCCCAACTTCTCTTAGGGGGACATATTCAAAGAAGATGTTTTTTGCATCCTGAAAATACGGAAGATACTCTAAGATTTTGTGAATCTGTTCCTTCGTCGGATGAGGTATTTCGTCTGTCATTTCAATCGTGAGTAATATTGGAAAAGTCAGTATTTAATACTATGCCTTCCCATGTTTTAAGATATGTACAAAGTCAGTTCTCCCATCTAATGTAGGCGTCATACATCTCAGGCAATGTTGCCCACCTTACACTTCCGTTTTCAACATACGGTTGGATCCTTTTTAGCCATTCTTCAAGAAGAACTTTATCAAGAGGCTTCCCTAAACTCCAGCCTACATAGTAGATGTTGACCTTATCTGGGTCAGACAAGGCAATAGCCTGTTCCAGTTCAAGGAAGTAGGTGTCGATATCTTCTCTTGTAAATTCACCAGAAATATTAGAGCCATCAGAAGAGAGCGACTCTTCATATTTAGCTACAAGTAATCCGCTTTCAGCAAGTATTACTAGCTTTCCATCAGGATTGTCTACTATCCAGTCTGCACCGCTTCTGGCGCGCCATGGGTGAAGTCTTTCGGCAAGAGAGGTTGGGTATGGCTGGTGACATTTGCTTGGGCTTGGACAGTTTTTGAACTGTTCGGGGCGAAGTTCTTCAGGGAGTGAGGAAACAGAATATGCTACGCCACCCGTGGTGAACTTAAAACCTGATTCAACACAGGCCGTTACCCAGTCACAGTGGGAAGTTACTCCAGAGACATGGCGTACATTTACACCTAGCTGTTCTAACTCTTTCTTCTTAGTAGTAAGGTCTGATGTAAAGTTCTTGCATACATAGTTTCTGCTGCCTCCAACATCAGCATGCACTCCAACGCCATGCCCTCTTTCCTGCATTTCGAGCAGAACGTTATCCCCCCATCGAAGACTACCTTTGGTTAATTCCTTGCTCTCCCATGTAAGTTTGGCACCATACTTCTCAAATAAATCGGCATACTCTCTCATAAGCCCAACATGTCTAACATAGGCGCTCTCATCAGTTTCATCTGCCCAACCTTCAAGGTGAACCATCATACCGATGTAGACCACGGGTTTAGATGATTTGACAGTTTCTTTTTTAGTCGGTGTATTAAGGCAGTCTTCTGGGCATAAATTGCTCTCTCTTTCTAGCGAATCACATACACCGTCGCCGCATTTTGAGTGAGGAGGATTATTTTCTTTTTGGGGCAGTTGATCTTTTCCAGTCTCTATACATCCTAAGAAAAGTATGGAGATAATAAAAAGTATTAAAAAAGTATATTTTTTCATGATAATTATTTTAGTTGACAGTATAAAAGTATTTCTTAGTTCAATTTACTTCTTGATATTTCCCTTAAATTTGACCCCTTGATTTCTATTGGAGTTTCCAAACCGGTTACCAAAAATAAATATTGGCTAAATCTTAGGCCAATATTATTCTTTATTCTTTAATATTAAAATCTAGATAATCCCTCTCCTTTTTAACTCAAAGAAGCATTGTTTGCAGATCTTTACATCATAGAGGGCGTCATGCCTTTCTTCAAAAGATTCATTGAATAATGTGTAATATAGCTCAAATAGACTTGGCCACTTGAACTCATACTGGCCACCAGGTATCTGGCAGTATTCTGTTGTCCCCTGCATGGTGCAGAATCTATTGATAGAGCTCAACTGATTATTAATACCTTTCCTCACAAACTCTGCCCCTATGACATTGAAATCAAAATCGAGATTATGGGCAACTAGGCAACTTGATCTATTCAGAAATTCAGAGAATCTGTTTAAAACATATACCAATTCTTTCCCTTCTCTCTGAGCACGCTCGTTTGATATGCCGTGAATATTCTGTGCGTCAAATGGGATGATAAAACCTTCCGGTTTTATTATGTACTCTTCTGAAGATAATATCTCTCCATCGTTATCAGAATAGATCCATGCAATCTGGACTATCCTTGGCCAGTTAGTTGTGTCAGTGTAAGGTGCATACCTCCTTCTTGGAAGGCCTGTAGTTTCTGTGTCAATGAAAAGATACGTCATACTCTTTTCTCCCTCACATCGCAGAGCAGTGCATAATCGCAGTTGTAGCACTCCCAGCCTACCTTTGGGTCGAATTCCTCATCCATTATCTTATTTATTGTTTCAAGGAGCTCCTGCTTTATCTTTTGAATGTCCTCATCATTCGGCTGAATAACGACCTTCTTATTCTGCCGTAAATACCATAATCCAACCTGTTTTGGCCTCTTTCCAAATAGCTCTTGCACCGCTAGATCATATGTCAAAAGCTGGATGTCCCGCCTTAGGTCATTTTCTGATATGGGAGTTTTAGATGTCTTATAATCCCAGATTATGTAATCCTCTTTATCCCTGTCAATCCTATCTATAACGCCGTTTATGCTGTAGTTATCAAGCTTTATTGTAAATCTTTTCTCAGTTTCGACTATCTCTGTATCCATCTTTTCCTGCTCTTCTAAAAATGTCTTTAGTATACCAATCGCATCTTCCTTTGCCTGCTTTTCTTCTAACTCCGTTGAATACCCGCTGCTCTTCCAAAAGGCATCAAGATATCTTTTTGCAAGCTCTAGGTCTATCGATTCCCCTTCCATTATCTTTTTAGAGAGCTCCTCAATGACGCTGTGGACAGTACCTCCCAGATCAAAGTAAGGCTTTGGAAGTGAAGGAATCCTATAAACATAGTTATACTTGTAAATCCTTGGACACCTATTGTAGGTGTTAAACTGAGACGCAGAGAATGTCAGCTCCTCTTCTATAATCTTTTCCTTTTTTATCTCGCCATCCTCTATCTGCTTTAGTATGGAATCATAATCAAGCTCTTTTAAATTTTGGACAATCAATCTATGGTCGTTTCCCTCTAGCTTTTCTAGGAGCATGAGCTTTGGCAGAACCTTCCCATAATCCTTTCTATGGAGGTCTGAGATTATCTCGTCGATATAACTCTGCCTTATCAATCCCTTAACTGAATCCTCCTTTATTGAGATGGGGTCAGTTTTTGGGGTCAAGAAGTTGACATCAGGATTTTTAGTATACTCTATTTCATCAAGGAACTGGCTTGCTTTAGAGTCACGTTTGTTGTCACCGTATCTATTTGCATATGTAATGAATAGTTTTTTCATTGCACGGGTCATCGACACATAGAAGAGACGTCGCTCTTCTTGCAGGTGTAGATCCCTTTCATCAAACTCGTTTTGCACCCCATTTAGTAACTCTTTTGGAATTTCAAACTTGTCACTCCTATACCTTGTGGGGAGCTTTCCGCTTACAAGATCTGGCACGATGACGACCGGGAACTCTTTGCCCTTTGCAGTGTGTATAGTCATCACCTGTATGACATTGTTTTCTTCCTTGGTCTCAGTCTTTATCTCAAAGTTTGATGCGTAATTAATAAAATCAATAAAATCCTCTAGCTCGCCATCCCTGTAGAGATTATAGTAATCAACTGTGAACTTATAGAACTCGTTAAGAAGTGAGATGTTCCTCTTGTTATCAAGGCTTAATTCATACCTGTAAAAATCAATATCAAAGAGGACCCTGTAAATTAACTCAGGAAGGTTTAAGACTTTTTTTTCAGATATTATGAAGTTTAACTTTTCCCTTATGTGGTTAAACTTCTCCTGGTCTACATCTATCTCTTTAATCTTATCAAAAGCTTCGTATAGGCTTAGCTTGTTCTTGTGGGCATACCTTGTGAATCTTGTCACTTCAACTGGAGGTATAGAGCTCTGCTTTCTCTGAAGGATTCTTGCTATCTCGATGTTCGATTCGATTGGTTTTGATGCGATTTTAATGAAGGATACGACATCCTTTATCAAAGGCTCTCTGAAAAAATCAGAGTCTCCGATAAACTCGTAAGGCATCTTGTGCTTGTCAAAAGCATCTATTATCGGCTGCGCATCCTTTTTTCTCCTAACTAGGATGGCAATGTCCTTATAGCAATGACTTTCCAAAAGAGTTCCAACCTGATTTAATATGAAGCGTGACTGCTCCTCTTCATTCTCAAGCCGGGCAACCGTTACCTTTTCACCCTCTTCATTTTCTGTGAAAAGCTTCTTTACAAATCTATCAGGCTTGTTTGATATCAATTTGTTTGAAACGCTCAAGATTTTCTTGGTGCTGCGGTAGTTCTGCTCTAGGACTATCTCTTGGTGGAAGGGATAAGTTTTCCTAAACTCAGAGATGTTTGTAAGGTATGCGCCCCTGAATCTGTATATACTCTGGTCATCGTCACCAACGACTGTGAGATTCTGGTGTTTTGCTGCGATTAAGTTCACAATCTGAAGCTGTATGAAGTTAGTATCCTGGAACTCATCTATAAGTATGTACTTAAATCGCTCCTGATATTTTTTTAGGATAGTTGGCCGCTCCATCAATAGCTTATAGATTTTTGTCAGCATGTCCCCAAAATCTACGAGGTTATTTTTCGTCTTGTAATCTTCGTAATGCTTGTATGCCTTCAAGATGTCCTTTAGAGTTTGGAGCTGCTCATAGTTTTCCAGGTCTAGCTTTTCTTTGGATTTTTTATCAATATAATTTTCTAACTTTTCAATAGTTACAAACTCATCCTTAAACTTTGAGATGATCTTTCTTAGCTCTTCAACTAAAGTGACGGGCTTAAATCCGACCTTTATGAACTCTAAGTTGAACGAGTCTATGTTTTTGATAAACCAGACTAGCTGTGCAGTATCCTCTATAACTTTTAGAGGAGAGTTCATTTTGAGTTCCAAGATATTATCCTCAATTAGTTCCTTGCAAAATGAGTGGAATGTTGTTATGATTATGTCCTCTGTTGACCCGACAAGCTTATTGACTCTATCAATCATTTCAGCAGCTGCTTTATCAGTGAACGTGAGCGCCAGGATGTTCTCCTGCGGTATGCCTGATTCTATCAAGTAGGCAATCTTTTTTGTGATAACACCAGTTTTTCCGCTCCCAGCACCGGCAATGATAAGTACAGGCCCTTCTGTAGATTGGACGGCCTTTCTCTGTTGGGGATTTAATTCAGTAAGTAAATCAGATTTCAATTAAAACACCTTAAGTTACATAGAGATAGCCCTTCCCATATTTAAAGATATAGAAAAGGAGTTGGCCTTATTTTAGGGCCAAATTATTTTAAGTTTAAATAAAAAATTTATTTTTCTTTACCGAGATTAAGGATATCCATGAATTTTTTAATTGGCTGGGGCTTTGGCAATACATTACAAATCACGCCTACATAGTGGCCATCTATGTAAAGATCTAGCATGCCGGCATTTCTTATAACGTAAGTATACTCTGTGATTTTGTAACTCGTTTCATCGTAACATACCGGGCCCGAAATCAGCGTCATATCTGAAGTTCCTTTATTTATTATTTCAAATGTCTGGCATTCTGTGGCTTCATAGTAAATCCCAATAGTTAAAGTATCGCCGGCGTGGACATAGCACTGTGTCTGTTCAGATGGTGCCACAACAGACGTTATGCCAAATATACTCCCTAACAGCAGTAATCCAAATAATATAGAAAATATTTTCCTCATATTTAATCACCGTTATTGTTACTTTTAAATTTTTGGTTAAAAGGTTTTGGAACTAGATTGATTTGAAAAAATAATTCATAAAAAAATATGTATGAATATCCAAAACTAATAAATTAATGTAGATGCCTTTGGTGGAATACCTTCCACACTTCAAACCACAGTATGCTAAGAAATCCTGCGCCCATGCATAAGAGGACATCTGTTAAGCTAAGTGGTGAGAATTTGAAGAGGTCTCTTCCGAAGGGAAGGTAGAGTATTATACTCAGGAAGAAAAGCGCGCCTCCTGTGACATACCAGAGTGTCCTATTGGGAAGCTCTAAGCTTCTGAAGATAGTTCTAGACCAAGACCTGTTCATGAATATTAGTCCGAGATTTGCAAATATAAGGGTGGTATAAGTTAAGGCCCTGGAATGTGTCTCACTATCGCCGCCGTAGTATGACATCAAAAACACTGCGAGGACTACCGCCAAAACACTGAACCCCTGGAAGAAACTTATGGTGGCTGTTTTCCTGCTGAAGAGTGAATCTTCGGAGGTCCTTGGAGGCCTCTCCATGATATCGGTCTCTTCCTTCTCAGCTTCAAAGACAAGGGAGCAAGCAGGGTCAATTACAAGCTCCAAGAAGACTATATGCATCGGTAGCAATACCAGTGGGGTCTTTAGTATAACTGGGATAAGTGACATCCCGGCTATAGGGACGTGGACTGCAAGGATATAGGCCATTGCCTTCTTTAGATTATCATATATCCTTCTACCAACTCGTACCACCTGAACTATCGATAAGAAATCATCATCTAGTAGGACAATGTCCGAGGCCTCTCTTGCAACATCGGTGCCTCTCCCACCCATGGCAATCCCAATGTTTGCCGTCTTTAGAGCAGGGGCATCGTTTACACCATCGCCCGTCATAGCGACGACTTCACCGTTTGATTTAAGCGCATTCACAATCCTAAGTTTCTGTTCTGGGACAACCCTAGAGAATATGTTGACTATTTTTATCCTCTCTTTTAGCTCTTCATCACTAATCCTGTCTAACTCTTCCCCAGTTATCCTTTCATCTGGATTTTTTAGGCCTATCTGCCTTGCAATGTTCTGTGCGGTGTTCGGGTAGTCGCCTGTAATCATTATTACCCTGATACCTGCCCCATATGCTTCTTTTACCGCGCTTGGCACAGAATCCCTGACAGGGTCCATTAGACCAATTAACCCTAAGAATTTGAAATCAAAATCATGCTGGTCTTCTGGTAACTTACTGCCACTAAAAGTTGATTTAGCAACACCTAATACCCTCAAACCATCGTTTGCTATCTTTGATACCTGAGCCAATATGCGCTCCTTTTCTTTCTTATCAAGGTGGCATAGATCGACTATGGCTTCAGGCGCCCCTTTGGCAGCAACAAGGTAGTCTTTTCTGCCATTAGGTCTAAAGACATGGGTCATGGCAAGAAGCTTTTCAGACAGGGGGTACTGCTGAATTAGGGGTGAGTCATTACTGAAGTTTTTCAGGTACTTCTCGCCTACCTCCTTAAACGCTTTCTCCATAGGGTCAAAAGGCTCCTTCTGACTTGACAAAATGCTGTATTCTATTACTTCATAGAACTCATCTGGGATGGTAGCAGTCTTACCATCAATTACGTGCTCCTTGTCTTTGGTAAAAATCCTTGCGACAGTCATCTTATTCAAAGTGAGAGTTCCAGTTTTGTCTACACACAACACGGTTGCAGAACCAAGCGTTTCAACAGCAGGGATCTGTCTTGTTAAGACCCTGTTCTGGGATATCCTCCAGGCACCAAGGGCCAAGAATACAGTCAACACAACAGGGAACTCTTCTGGCAGTATGGACATTGCAAATGTGAGTCCCGCCAAAAACCCCCCAAGAAGGTCGCCTCTTGTGACGGCATAAATAGAGATGATGGCTATGCACAAAAATAATCCAGCTATAGAAAAGTTCTTTACAAGCTTCCTAGTCTCCTTCTGAAGCCTTGTCTGGTCTGACTCTTCTATCTGGAGGGCCTTTCCAATCTTTCCTAGCTCAGTGTTTATGCCTGTTCCAAGGACCTCTGCTATCCCCTGACCGTTTACCACAAGGCTACCAGAGTAGACAAAGGGAAGGTCATCCCCGCCCGGTTTTCCCATTTCAGATGAAGTCAGAGAGTTAATCTTTCTCACCGGTACAGACTCTCCGGTAAGAAGCGACTCATCACATGAGAAGTTTGTGGATGACCTTAAGACTGCATCGGCAGGGACTCTGTCTCCTTCAGAGAGGATAAGTACATCGCCTCTTGCAACTTCCCTTCCTGCAATACGCTTCTGTTCCCCTCCCCTTATGACAAAAGCCCTTGGGCTTGATAGATCCCGTAGCGCCTCTAAGGCCCTCTCTGTCTTTTTCTCTTGGTAGAATGTGATACCAATAATAACAAACACGGAGAGGAGTAGCATCAATGCTTCCTGGATGTCACCAAAGATAAGATAGATGACGCCGCATGCAACTAATAGCAAAAACATCGGCTCTTTAAGAACTTCAAAGGCAATTGTTAATGTGCTCTTATTCTTTTTAGATGGGAGCTCATTATACCCTTCTTCATTTAACCTCCGCTCTGCTTCCACTTGACTAAGCCCTTTTACTGAGGAGATATCCCACTTTTCCATAGAGATACTCGGGTAATAGTTTTTATAACATTTACTAAAATATACAACAAATGTCTTTATTACTATCGACATTTATTTATAAAAAATATTATTTTTTTGTAATCCCAAGATATAATTTTTTCATATTTTAAAATTTATTCTAAAAATAGATAAATTTATATATGTGAATAATAAATTTGGTATGGTGACAAAAAATGGCCGATTTAATAAGAAGAATTTTAGTCCCAGTAGACGGATCAAAAGCTTCAGAAAAAGCCATAGAATATGCTGCGTGGGTGGCAGGTAAGACAGGGGCATGCATCATGCTGCTCCACGTAATTGATGCAGACAAATTGAAATTAACATATGAGGCAATGGATAGATTTCAACCTGAGTGGGAAGATAAAATTAAAGGAACAGATGATGTAAAACGATACTCTCCCTTTTTCGAAGAGCAGCTTAGCTGTATGATGGAAGACCCAATATGCAAGAGAGGGCAAAAGGTCCTTGACGAGATGGCAAAGTATGCAGAAAAACAGGGAGTAAAAGTAAAGAAAATGATGAAGCTTGGAAAAGTTGTTGATACTATAATCCAAACTGCAGATGAAGAAAAGTGCTGCAATCACATAATCGTAGGTAAAACTGGACTTACAGGAATAAAGAGGCTTGCTATGGGTCACGTCGCAGAAGATGTGGCAAAATATGCAAACTGCAGAGTAACAGTTGTCCCATAGATTAATAATTTTTTATTTTTAATTTTGATTTAAACAAAAAATCTAAAGGTCATATAGGGCCCGTTTCTGCTGTTCCATCCCAATGATAGAACATCATTGTTTTTTAATATATGTTGGATAATTCTGATAAATTTTCCTTTATCAAAAAGCCAAAGACCATTGATGCTTTTGTTATCATAGATTACATGCCCCACATTTTCTTCCCTTATAACGGCATGCACTTCATCGACAAAATAGTTAATATCATCTATTTTTACCTCTGACCCTTTACCTCTTCCAATCCTTACATCGCCTCTGCCTATAGGGTACAGTTTATTTACAATATTATCCTGGTAGAAATAGACTAGAGGTTTCTTTGGCAGTATGGAAAGCATGCTATCTAGGTATACGCTTCTCTTGTTGCAATCCTCTCTCATAAAGGGCTCTAGCTTGTTAAAAAGCGTGATTTTTTCATCTGGCAGTTTTTCTAGCAACAGAAAAAGGGCTAATTTTGCAAGGCTGTAACTATCGGTAAAGTAACCTGAAATACCCATTAAAAGCTCTGGAGGTGAGAAGTCACCGCTATGGATCCTGGTATTATCCTTAACTTTAACATCCATTGCTGTCTCAAAATCAGATAGCACAGCCCTTTTTGTATGTTTTTCGATAATAACATTTGATGGCTTAATGTCCCTGTGTATTAAATTATGTAGGTGGAGATACTTTATGGTGTCGTGAAGCTGGAGCAAGACGGCATACCTTTCATCGAGCGGTGCGGAATCGTTCCCATAGGCCAACAGAGCATTTTCGCCATTTACGTATTCCAATACTAAATAAGGAAAACTGCTTGAGAAATCAATGACCTTTACTATGTTTGGGTGATCGAGTCCTACCAATACATTATATTCTTTTTCAAACCTTTCAAATGCTATTTTTTCCTGGCCAGGAATTGGAATTTTAATGATTACGTACCTTCCCGTTGGCATATACTCGCCCAAAAAGACAGACGATACTTCATTTTTCGATAACAATGACAGGGTTCTGTACTTATTGTCAAGGACACTCATCAAAAAAAATTAAGGCGGGCCTCTATTAAAGTTTTTGGAGATTTTCCATATATTTATATATTTTGAAATTATGGTCTTATTAGGTCATATGGAACGCTTATTATGCCCTTACTGCAATTCTGAGATTGACGAGTATATGTCGACATGCCCTAAATGTAACTCCAAGCTGAAGACCATATGCCCAAACTGTAAGAAAATAATCAACACCAACTGGAAGGAGTGCCCTAACTGCGGGCAAGCTGTTTTTGATGGACCGGTACCTAAACCTAGTGATATTCCTGTAGAGACAAAAACGCAGATATATTCTGATAGCGTTCCCGTAGAAACTAAGACTCAGATCTATTCAGACAACGCATCTAACATTAATTCCCAAAAGCCAGAGTTTAGCGATGGGAGTGTCCATCCGGCAGCTGGGGCATTTGGCGCAGGCAAAAAAGCCCATTCCAAGAAATCTTTAGCTGCCCTCTTTGCCGCTCTATTACTTCTCTCTGTCGTAGTGGCTTATGTAGCATTGAACCAAAACTCAAACAGGTACTATGACGATGGGGTCTATCACTACAATCAAAAAAATTATGATGAGGCAATATCAAATTTTGAAAAAGTTTTACTTATTAATCCCGGTAACTCAAAAGCCAAGGAGTACATGGCATATTCCTGGTACGCCAAAGGGCTAGATTTTAACAAGGAGCGTAAATTCCCAGAAGCGATAATCTGCTACGACAAGGCAATTTCAATAGATCCAAACTATTCAAGCGCCTGGAACGATAGGGGAGTAACTCTGAAAAATCAAGGTAACTACGACGAGGCCATAGCTAGCTATGATAAGGCCATTGAGATTAACCCAGACTACAAGCAAGCCTGGAACAACAAGGGGATTGTGTATTTCAACATGGGAAGGTACTCTGATGCCATAGTCTGCTATGATCGGGCGATTGCCATAGACCCTAACTATACAGAGGCTATCAGGAACAGGGAGAACGCACTTTTAAGGCTCTGATAAAAAAAGCGTTAGAAATTATGCTTTTGCCATATTTTTCTAATTTCCATATATTTATATATGTTAAAAATAGCTTATTCTTATACAGATTACGCCCATCAAAAGGCCGCAAAAGCCGGCTAGGTTGGGATTTTCGCCAAAATATATAGAAATGCTAATATAATAAAAAAATCAGCCGTTATATGTACTAAATAGAGAGGTGGTAAGTAATGAATCAAGCAAGAGGGGGATTCTATAGGGTGCCTATCGTTGTCACTCTAGTTTCCTCGCTATCAATCTTATTGGGATTTGTTTTGGTGCTGGCATCAATCTATTCCTCGGTCATTTTTTACGAGCCTGTGATGCTTTTGCCCGCAATATTCGGTGTCTTTTTCGTAATTATAGGGTACTTCCTATACAAAGGCAGGAATTGGGCAAGGTTTGGAGTGATAATACTCTTGGCAGCGCTTTCAATCATATCCCTACTCGCAACTACGGTCCCAGAGCTAGGTGAGATAATAGGGAAAATAAAGTATATAGGCAGCATTCTCTTGCTTCCTTTGCCAATACTGGGACTATCATTAGTCGTTATACTGCTCTTAATCTTGCACAAACAGACCGCGCAGTACTTTAAGTACATAGAGGACGTTGGCACAATCAGTTTCAGGATGGACAAGAGTAAGAGTGGTCAAGCTGCGCCGGAGCAGACACTCTTCAGTAAGCCTCCGACAACAGGAGGGGTAAGAATAAATCCAACTCTCTCCCAGCCATATAGAAAACCTGGGGACTCATACGGTGACACTATCGTGCAGGAGGGGCTAAGAAGGCCTGGGGCAATGCCACAGGACGACAAAACTGTAGTTGGAAGGAAGGTAGAGACTGCGGCAAACCCTTCTTATATCTTATACCACCCACAGGAAACTATAAGGGTAGTAAACGAGATACACAGGATTTTTGGCAGGGAGGACTTTGAGAGATTTGTAACGCCCCTAGAGGTCCAGTCAATTTCCAGAAAAACTAGCGGCGGTCACTTCAGGATAACTATGGCCTTTAACGAGATGACCGAGCAGGTAAGGTATTACATAGAGGATCTA
>LNGC01000011.1 GCA_001587715.1 Candidatus Methanofastidiosum methylothiophilum
AAGGTGCATGCCAAAGCCCCCATATGACTCCTGTGATTATGAGTGTTTTTATGATAGAAAATTTTTCTAGCAAGAGATCCTGGAGATACCCACGCCACCCATACTCTTCTCCAAATGCAAATAAAGAGTTCGGAAAAATAGGTGCAATTGAATAATTGATTAAATAAATATAGATGGGAATGCCATACTGAGCCGGAAATATCAAATCGATATCAGTCCTTAAATTTCCAAGCCCCATTATTACAAATAGAATAACTCCAAGACCAACTGCTAAAAAAGGATAGAAATATGCTGCTAAGTAATATTTAATACTCTTGCCTTTGTTTATCCCAAAAGAAGAAAGTTTTCTTTTAAGATAGAATTTGGTAAGTACCGCAGACACGATTAGCGGTACAAACATCATGGCAATTAGAAATGCAAATGTATTCTGATATGTAAGCCCACCATTAAAAAATATTACTGCATCCATTAAGTAAGTGATAAAAAATGTGATTATTACAAAATAGATAATTCCTTTTGTTGAACGACCATTTGAATTTATAAGATTGGATTCCATTTTTCTCAGCCTATCGGTGTATTATTACATTGTTTAAATAAGTTTTTATAGACTCTAAGATATAGAGTTCATCTATAATTAAAAATTAAGAAATTAATTTATTTATTCTAATTTAGATTTAGAGTTTAAATTCCAGAACTCTTCTGCTTCGTTATCAATAGTTTTAGCCTCGGCAATTGTTTGAGATATCTGATTCTTTAATGAAAAAATGTTAGAATTCATCCAATCGGCAGGTATTGACGTTTTCCATCCAACATGTGTGGCAGATTTTGGTGTTCCCCCACAAGTATCACATGTTGACATGCTTTGCCTGAGAGAATTATCGAGATAGCGTTTGAAAGTTTCCTGTTTTTCAATGAGGTTTTTTGATATAGCAATTGCTTCATTATGCTTAGTAATCACTGATATCTTCATTAGAACATATTCTTCTTCTATAGTGTCAAGATCATTTTTTAGAGCTTCTTCGTATAATGCTAAAGATTTACTGTTATATAGTTCAGCTTCTTCTAAAATCAATCTATGCTCTTCAAAGAAGTTATAGGTATTAACAAAATATTGGGCCTTATTTATACCTTCTTCGTATGTGTTAAAGTCAAAGACATATGTAGCTAAATCATCTTCATTGAGAGTTAAAATATTTTTTAGGTATATATCTAAATTATTGGTAGATTTTAGAAGCTCTTGATTAGCTCCAACTATAAGTAATTCCCCTTGGGATAGCTTATCCTTTTCAAAGACACATCCTATCATTCCCAAAACTAAAATAGAGAGAATTGGGAGTGTTAAAATGCTCCTTTGGTTTAGATTTTTTATTAATTCTCTTACCATCAGAACACCCTCCTAGTTCTACTAAGGAACATATGGTCAAATTTTGGAAGATTTATAAAGATTACTGATTAATAATTCTAAATTTATTAAATATATATTCATAAAATAAAGATTTTATTGAACAAATAGGCAGTATTGATATTAAGATGTAAATATATTATTAATTAAAGAATTTTAATAATTAAGTATTATAAATATATAATAAAATTTTATAAAATAATATTTACAACCAAAATAATTTTTAGAAAATTAAATTAGGGTAGACGAAAATTTTATAAATAGATGGATATTACTTTTATTGTTATCTAAAATAATTATAAGGAGGGATGTCTGTGGAAACAAAATTAGATTGGTGTAAATTAACTAGTAATGACATATTAAAGAAGTTGGGAACATCCACGGAAGGGCTCTCCTCAAAAGAAGTAGTCTCACGACTTGAAAAATATGGATACAATGAAATCAAATTCAAGAGGCGAGGGCCGCTTATAAGATTTTTAAAGCAATTCAATAATCCTTTACTTATTGTTCTGATAGTTGCAGCTTTAGCATGTTTCTTTCTATGGGCTTTCATGGGAGAAGAAGAAGTTATAATGGATATGTGGGTTATAATTGGTGTTGTTATAGCAACAGCCGTTATTGGTTTTATCCAGGAGGGAAAAGCAGAAGCCTCAATTGATGCATTGAAAGATATGCTTGTTGACAAATGTAAGGTAATAAGAGACGGAGAAACAAAAGTAATCCCTGCAAAAGAACTTGTTCCAGGGGACTTAGTAATTATTGAGTCTGGGGATAAAGTACCAGCAGACCTTAGGATACTCTCTTCAAAGAGTTTACACTTAGATGAATCTATGCTTACAGGAGAATCAATGCCAGTGAACAAAGGCCCTGAGGATGACCCCAATAATAAAAATAATGAAGAAAAGTACTGTACAGTCTATGGGGGAACTTTTGTAACAAGCGGAAGGGGAAAAGGAATTGTTTACGCAACTGCTGAAGAAACTGAAATTGGAAATATAGCAAAACTTATGAAAAGCTCTGGCCAGACAACTCCGCCAATACTAAAAAAAATATCGGCTTTTGTCAAGTTGTTGATTATTTCTATCATCTCATTTGGAGTATTGATGTTTGGATTAGGGGTATTAGAAGGATATGAAATAGTATACATGTTTTTAGCCATGATAGGCATGATTGTAGCATTAATACCAGAAGGTCTTGCTGGCGCTATCATTGCTGCTTTTGCTGTTGGGTCTACAGTTATGGCAAGAAAAAAAGCCATAGTAAGAAACTTACCTGCCACTGAAACATTAGGGAGCGTCACAGTGATTTGCTCAGATAAAACAGGTACCCTAACTAAAAATGAAATGACAGCTGTTAAGATATTTAGTGGAAAAAAGATGTATTTTGTTGAAGGAGTAGGGTATGAACCTGTAGGTCAAATACTTGAAAAAGATGGTAATACAAAAGCAAAACTAACTCCTGAACTTATCCAGACTTTAAGAACTGGTTTTCTCTGTAATAATGCAGGTATAGCTATAGAAAAGGAGAGATATGTTGCAAAAGGTAGCCATACAGAAGCAGCTTTGATTGTTTCTGCTACAAAGGCCGGTGTCGATGAAAAACTTCTAAAATTAGATGAGATACCTTTTGAGCCAAAGCATCAGTATATGGCAACATTACATGAAGACGGTGAAGAGAATATAATTTATGTAAAAGGATCCCCTGAAAGAATTCTAAAATCTTGTAAATATCAATTTGTCGATGGAAAAAAATTGCCACTTGATAAAGAAATAATAATGAAAAATGTTGAAGATATGGCTAAAGATGCACTAAGAGTTTTAGCGATGGCTTATAAAAAAGTTCCTAAAGATAAACTTTCCCTTGACGAGGGAGATATTTCTGATTTAACCTTTGTCGGTGCTCAGGGTATGATAGATCCACCAAGAAAAGAAGCAATAGATGCGATTGAAAAATGTAAAACAGCTGGAATTCGTTCAATAATGATTACTGGAGACCATGCATTGACAGCTAAGGCCGTTGCTAAACAGCTGAAGATAGGAGATGGCGAAGATAAGGTATTAACCGGAAAAGAGCTTTCAGAAATGACAGATGATCAACTTTACGAAGTAGTAAATGAAGTTTCAGTCTATGCTAGAGTTGAGCCAGAACATAAGTATAGAATAACAAAGCAACTACAGAGAAAAGGGCATATAGTTGCAATGACAGGAGACGGTGTAAACGATGCCCCTGCATTGAAGGCAGCAGATATTGGAGTTGCCATGGGGGTAGGGGGAACTGAAGTAAGCAAAGAAGCAGCAGATATAATATTAACAGATGACAATTTTGCCACAATAGTTGATGCTGTTGAAGAAGGCAGACACGTATATGACAATATCTGGAAAGTAATTCTCTACATAATGCCCACAAATGGGGGTCAGGGACTTGCAATGGCAGGTGCTTTATTCTTAGCCCCATTTATACCACTTTTTAGCCATAGATTTCCAATAGAACCTGTACAGATATTGTGGGTCAATCTGATTATCGCTATTGCCTGTGCAATTCCTCTGATATGGGAGCCTGCTGAAAAGGGTCTACTACAAAGACCACCAAGGGATCCTAATGAAAAACTATTCAACAAATTTTTTATGGGGAGAGTGGGCTTAGTATCGATCATTGAAGTTACAATGATACTCTCAATGTTTCTGCTGTTCTTTAAGTCAGTGGGTAACTCTCTTGAATTTATGCCACAGGCACAGACAATTGCATTCACTACAATAATAATGATCGAGGTAGGGTATCTATTCACAGCAAGATCACTAAGGGGGACTGCATTTAAGATAAATCCATTTAGAAACAAGTGGCTAATACTTGGTGTTGTGGCTACTTTAGCCTTACAGGTCATTTTGGTCTATTCCGAGCCATTGTTTGGAACAAGCCCTTTTAGAACTGCGCCTTTTCCAGCAATATGGTGGATTCCCTTATGTCTAGTGGCAACTACAAGTTTTTTTATAATTGAGATAGAAAAATTCATCAGAAGAAGACTAGAAATTAAAAAAACTACCATATAATATTATATTTTTTATTTTCTATTAAATTTTATATAAAAATAACCGAAACATTTAAAAGGAAATAAATGGGCATTAAAATGCATTAGGTGCATACTATGGAGTTAGTAATTAGGGGGGGTGCATTTTTGCCCCTCGCAAAGGTATGAATTCTGTATAAATTTTCTCCGTAGCTTTACCTGCAATATCAGGATTGTAAGTGATTTTTTTTCATTTGAGAGAACTTACTATATAATTTATTTTGATGGGTGGATAATATGGAAGAAGTTATTTGTGTAAGCGACTATAATAAGAAAGTATTAGAAAAAATGAACATACAAGGTATCAAAATATTTGATACAACTCTTAGAGATGGGGAGCAGACCCCAGGGGTAGCATTTAACATAGAGGAAAAGATGAAGATAGCTGAAAGTCTCGATCTATTAGGTGTTGATGCTATTGAAGCTGGGTTTCCCATAACATCTGCCGGAGAGAAAGATGCTATTAAAAAAGTATGCGATATGGGTTTAAAGGCAAAAGTATGTGGTCTTGCAAGATCCAATAAGAAGGATATTGATATCGCACTAGAATGTAACGTTGATAGAGTTCACACTTTTATTGCTACTTCGCCTATACATCGAGAGTTCAAGCTCAAGATGTCTAAAGAAGAAATTATGAGAAAGGCTATAGAGGGTGTTGAATATGCCAAAGATCACGGAGTTGAAGTAGAGTTTTCTTGTGAAGATGCAACTAGAACTGAGCTTGAGTATCTTAAAGAGATGCATAGAGCTGTAAGAGATGCAGGTGCAGATTATATCAATGTACCGGATACAGTTGGTACCATTATGCCAAAAGCAATGAGATACCTAATAAAAGAGCTTGTGGATGATATCAATATACCTATAAGTGTCCACTGTCACAATGATTTCGGTCTTGCAGTTGCAAATTCTCTTGCAGCAGTTGAAAGTGGCGCCAAACAAGTACACTGTACAATAAATGGTCTTGGTGAGAGGGCAGGTAATGCTTCATTAGAAGAAACTGTTATGAGTCTCATGGCGCTTTACGGAGTCAGATTTTCTCTTGACACGACAAGATTAACATATATCTCCAAATTAGTTTCAAGAATCTCTGGTGTTGTCGTACAGCCAAACAAGGCTATTGTTGGTGAAAATGCCTTTGCCCATGAATCAGGTATCCATGTTCATGGTGTACTAAGTAAAGCCTTCTGTTATGAGCCTCTCACACCCAAATTAGTGGGGAGGGAAAGCGAGATTGTTGTTGGAAAACATACTGGCATTCATGCTGTTGAAAAGAAGCTTAAAGACTTTGGAATTGGCTTAACTAAAGAGCAGATTCTTGAGATAGTTGATGAAGTCAAGAGAATAAGAGAGAGTGGAAAGAAAATTACCGATGAAGACCTAATAGCAATTGCGGCGGGGTATGTTGCAAAAGTTCCTGATGAAGAAAAGGAAGTAAAGCTTGAGGAGATGTCAATAATATCTGGCCTTCATATAACGCCAACAGCCACTGCAATCCTAAACATAAATGGAAATAAAAAGATAGGTTCTAACATAGGCAACGGTGCAGTTGATGCAGCTTTAAATGCAATAAAATCTATTGTTCCTGAAAAGATTACACTTGAAGAGTACAGGCTTGAAGCAATCACAGGTGGATCTGATGCACTGTGCCAAGTTTCTGTTAGAATAATAAATGAGGATAACATAAAAGCAATAGGGAAGAGTGTTGGATCGGATATAGTTATGACAAGTGTCAACGCAACAATTGAAGCTATAAACAAACTAAGAAAGATAGGTAAAGAGGCGAAAACGAAATGAGCGGTGGGCTAAAAGGCACAGAAATAGTTGTCAAATGTCTAAAAGAAGAAAATGTTAAAAATATCTTTGGGTTTCCTGGAGGCCAATTAATCCCTCTTTATGATCAACTTTTTGAAGAAACTGATATCAGGAATATCCTTGTAAGACATGAGCAGGGAGCTGCACATGCTGCAGATGGCTATGCAAGAGCATCTGGTGAACCTGGGGTTTGTATGGCAACTTCTGGACCAGGTGCGACTAATCTAATAACAGGTCTATTAAATGCCACGATGGACTCAATCCCTGTTGTGGCATTTACAGCACAAGTTCCTACTAAAGCAATTGGTACTGATGCATTTCAAGAGGCAGATACTTTTGGAATAACGATGCCTATAACAAAGCACAACTTCTTAGTAAAATCAACTGACCACTTATCATGGACAATAAAAGGTGCATTTAAGATAGCTAACACAGGAAGAAAGGGAGCAGTAGTTATTGATTTACCTAACGATGTCCAACAGAAGACTTCAAAAGAATATCACCACGGAGAGGTAAAGTTTGCGGGGTATAATCCAAGTATAGTTCCAAATCCACTTCAACTTAAGAGAATTGCACAAAAACTTGTAGAGGCTGAAAGGCCCTTAATACTTGCAGGTGGTGGGGTAATACTTGCAAATGCTTCTGAAGACTTGAGAATACTTGCGGAGTATCTTGGTGCAGGCGTTGCCACAACTCTAATGGGGAAGGGTGCGATACCAGAAAATCACCCCCTATCTCTTGGTATGGTAGGAATGCATGGAAGACTTGGTGCAAATAAGATGATCAATAACTGTGATGTCTTATTTGTTATTGGATGCAGATTCTCAGATAGAACAACGGGGTGGGGACTTGAATCATTTGCACCAGATGCAGTAAAAATTCACTGCGATATAGATTCGTCAGAATTAAACAAAAACATAACTGTTGATTTCCCACTTGTAGGAGACGCTAATCTCGTAATAAAGGACTTAATTAAATTTATCAAAAAATATGAGGATGTTAAAAAAGATACAAATATTTGGAGAAAGAGAGTAAATCAGCTTCACGGTATGTGTGAGGAATGTGAAACTATTAAACCAAATGGAAAGCTTACACCTGAGAATATAATAAAGACAATTAATGATTTCTTAGATGATAATGCAATAGTCACTACAGAGGTGGGTCAGAATCAGATGTTTGCAGCCCACTATTATGTCACAAAAAAACCTAGACAGTTCATATCTTCAGGAGGACTTGGAACGATGGGATTTGGATTCCCAGCTGCAATAGGAGCTAAAGTTGCAAAGCCAGATAGTCAAGTTCTGGATATTGCTGGTGATGGCTCATTTTTAATGGTCTGCCAAGAGTTAGCAACTGCAATGGCAGAAAATATACCGGTAGTTGTCGCAATATTAAACAACTCATTCCTAGGTATGGTTCGACAGTGGCAGGAATTGTTCTGGGATAAGAGGTATTCCGGAACAAAGCTTGGAACAATACCAGATTTTGTGAAACTAGCAGAATCCTTTGGAGCATATGGGGAAAGGGTAGAAAAGGCCAGTGACATTGAAAAGGCATTGAAAAACGCTTTTGATTCGGGTGTTGTTTCAGTCCTAGATTTTAAGATAGAATCTGAAACAAATATTCTCCCAATGATCCCACCTGGAGGTAGGATCATTGGGAGAATATTTGTTTAAGATAGAATCTGAAACAAATATTCTCCCAATGATCCCACCTGGAGGTAGGGTGGATGAGATGATAGGAGTGGGAAGATGTCGACACAAATAATATCAGTATTAGTAGAAGATGAAGCCGGGTCCCTAACGAGGATGAGCGGTATGTTTTCTAGAAGAGGTATTAATATTCATTCCTTAACAGTTTCTCCTTCAGAAAAGGAAGGTATGAGCCGAATGACCATAGTAACGACTGGGGATGAAAGAGAAATTGAAAAGATAGAAAAACAGCTAAATAAGCTCATAGAAGTAGTAAAAGTAAATATCCTAGATAAAAATACTTCAGTTGTAAGGGACCTATGTCTATTGAAAGTTTATGCAGACAAGGAGAATAGAGCAGAGGTTTTAGAAATAGCCAATGCATTTAAATCAAATATAGTAGATATTAGTATAAGAACAATAACCCTAGAGATAACAGCAGATCCGCTTGATATTGACAGATTTGTTGAAACTATGAAGAACTTTGGCATAAAAGAACTCTTCAGGACTGGAGTTACTGCCATTTCTAGGGATATTGAAAAGAAAAGTGGAGGTTAAATTATGGCAACAATGTATTATGATTGTGATGCAGACCTTAAGTATTTACAAGGTAAAAAAGTAGCTGTAATAGGTTACGGAAATCAAGGAAGGGCACAGGCCCTATGTTTGCACGATAGCGGTATTGACGTTGTCGTCGGTGTAAATGAAGGTGGGAAATCATGGAACTGCGCCAAAGATGCAGGAATTAAGACGATGAGTGTTGAAGACGCTGCAAAGGCAGGAGACATCGTTCACATCTTGATACCTGATGAAGTTCAGCCACATGTGTACGCAAAATACATAAAAGACAATCTAAAGGAAGGCGATGTTCTAAGCTTTTCTCATGGATTTAACATTACATTCAATCAGATCAAGCCACCAGAATATGTTGACGTAGTCATGGTTGCACCTAAAACACCAGGTAGCGAACTTAGAAGGCTTTACAAGGAAAACTTTGGAGCTCCAGCACTCCTAGCTGTTGAGCAGGATTACACTGGAAAAGCGAAACAGACTGCACTTGCAATGGCAAAAGCAATGAATCTAACAAAAGCAGGAGTAGTTGAAACTACATTTGAAGAAGAAGCTATCACAGACATATTCGGTGAACAATGCGTTCTCTGTGGTGGAATTACAGAACTTATCACAGCTGGTTTTGAAACATTGGTAAGTGAAGGTTACCAGCCAGAAATTGCTTACTTTGAGTGCTTAAATGAAATGAAGTTAATAGTAGACTTATTCTATGAGGGCGGTCTAGAGCTAATGTGGGAAAGAGTATCAAACACTGCAGAATACGGTGGAAGAACAAGAGGTCCAATGATAATCGATGACTCTGTCAGAGAAAGAATGTATGAAGTCCTTGACAATATTAAATCAGGAGAATTTGCAAGAGAGTTCATGATGGAAAACTACACAGGCAGACCAGTGCTAACAAGAGCAAGGAAAGAGGGTAGTGAAAAACTCATAGAAGATGTTGGTAAAGACATCAGAAAGATGTTCTTAAAACCTGAAAAAAAATAATATAATTTAAATTTTTATTTTTTAGTTGATTTTTATGGGAAAGACCATATCAGAAAAAATAATAGGAAACAAGGCCGGAGTAAATGTTGAGGCTGGCCAGATAGTTGAAGCTAATGTTGATTATGTCATGGTAAATGATGTAACTGGACTTCCAGCATTTGAGCAGTTTGAAAAACTTCCAAAAGGCACAAAGCCGTTTAAAGAGAAGATAGTACTTATTCCAGACCATTATGTTCCTAACAAGGATGTTGCCTCTGCTGAGCAGGCAAAAAGAATGCGAGATTTTGCAAAAAAATACGAAATAGAAAACTACTTTGAAGTTGGAAGAGGTGGAGTATGCCACCAACTTATGATTGAGAAGGGTTTTGTTGCACCAGGGAGATTGATCGTAGGTGCAGATTCACATACGTGTAGTTACGGTGCTTTAGGGGCATTCTCAACAGGGATAGGCTCAACTGAAGCCGCGGCCGTTATGGCTATTGGTAAGCTTTGGCTAAAAGTACCTGATAGTATTAAAATAACAGTCAACGGTAAGCTTGACAATTATGTTTATGGGAAGGATATAATTCTCCATGTGATAGGAGATATTGGGGTTGAGGGGGCTCTATATCAAGCAATGGAATATTACGGGAACACAATTGAAAATCTAACACTTTCTGACAGAATATCAATCTCAAATATGGCAATAGAGGCCGGAGGAAAAGCTGGAATTATACCTCCAGATGATAAGGTCTTTGAGTATCTTCAGAAAAGGGTAAGAGGCAACTATAATCCAGTTTATTCCGACAAAGATGCATATTATATTAAAGAGATAGAATATGATGCGGCGGATATACCACCAACTGTTGCAAAGCCTTTTTTACCAAGCAACACGGCACCTGCCTCTGAAGTTGACGTGAAGATTGACCAAGCATATCTTGGGTCTTGCACTAACGGTAGAATTGAAGATTTAAGGATAGCTGCAGAGATATTAAAAGGTAGAAAGATTAATCCAGAAGTTAGGATGCTTGTTGTCCCTGCAACAAAGGAAGTCTTTAATCAAGCTTTAAAGGAAGGATTAATAGATATCTTCGAAAAGGCTGATTGTTTTGTCTGTGGACCAACATGTGGCGCATGTCTTGGTGGTTACATGGGTATACTTGCCGATGGTGAAAAATGTGTTGCTACTACAAACAGGAATTTTATAGGAAGAATGGGACATAAAAATTCTGAAGTTTATCTAGCAAATCCCGCTGTGGTTGCAGCCTCTGCATTAGAAGGAAGAATTGTTGACCCACGAGAGGTGCTATAATGAAGGAAATCCTTGAAGGAAAAGTAATAAAGTTCGGGGACAACGTTGACACCGACCAGATTATACCTGCAGAATTTTTAGTTACTGGCGATCCCAAAGAACTTGCAAAAAATGCTTTTGTAAAGGTAAGGCCAGAATTTAGAAATATAGTAAAGGAAGGCGACATAATAGTTGCAGGGAGAAACTTTGGATGCGGTTCATCAAGAGAGCATGCACCTAGGGCCCTTATGGGGGCAGGTATATCCTGCGTTATTGCAAAGAGTTTTGCAAGGATATTTTTTAGAAATTCTATTAATCTGGGTCTGACATTAATTGAATGTGATATTAAGGCCAATGAAGGAGATGAACTTTTAGTCGATCTGAAAGGAGGAACTATAAAGAACAAAAAATCTGGTGAGGTCTTTGAATTCAAACCACTACCTGCCTTTTTGCTTAAAATAGTAGAAAAAGGTGGGTTGATGGAATACGTAAAGGAGGTTCTAAATGAAAAAAATAGCCATAATGCCCGGTGACGGCATAGGACCTGAGATAATCGAAGAAGGAAAGAAGGTAATAGACGCAGCATGCGACATAACAGGTTTAGGCATCGAATGGGAATACTACCAAAACGGGTCTGAACAATACTTAAAAACTGGAGAATTAATTACAGAAGAAACTCTAAAGGAACTTAAGAAAAAGGATGCAATATACTTTGGTGCTATTGGTGACCCAAGGGTCGCCCCTGGTGTACTTGAAAAGGGTATCCTCCTCAAGATGAGGTTTTATTTTGATCAGTATGTAAATTTAAGGCCAATTGTATCTTATCCAAATGTTCCTTGTCCATTGAAGGATAAAACCTACAAGGACATAAACTTCCACGTTATTAGAGAAAACACAGAAGATTTCTATATTGGAATTGGTGGAAGATTCAAAGGAACAAAAAACAAAGAGCAGCTTGAGGTAATAAGAGACCTTTATGAAGTAAAGTTCAATATGGGTATTGACATCGATAGAACTGAAGAGATAGCATATCAAATAGGTATGATCTCTAGAGCAGGTTCTGAGAGGGTTATAAGATATGCATTTGAACTTGCTAAGATGAAAGGTAAGAAAAGAGTAACATCTGTTGATAAGGCCAATGTCTTGACAAACATTTACAGTTTATGGAGAGACGTTTTTGAAAATGTAGCAAAGGAGTATCCAGGTTATGAAACTGAATTCGCATTTGTCGATGCGATTACAATGTGGTTTGTGAAACAGCCACAGTGGTACCAGGTTGTTGTTGCTCCAAATATGTTTGGAGATATCATCACCGACCTTGGAGCTATGATCCAGGGAGGCCTAGGTCTTGCAGCTGGAGGAAATATTAATCCTGATGGTGTTTCAATGTTTGAACCAATACACGGCTCTGCACCAAAATACAAGGGAAAGAATGTTTCAAATCCACTTGCCACAATATTGAGCGGAGTTATGATGCTAGAAACTATCGGAGAGCCAAAAACAGCCGCATTGATTGAAAAGGCCGTAGTCAAAGTATTGGAAGAAGGAAAGGTAAGGACACAGGACCTTGGTGGAACTTCAAAGACAACTGAGGTTGGAGATGAAATAGTCAAGAAGATGAAAGAATAAGGAGAAAAAAATGATAAAGCTTTTTGATACAACCTTGAGAGATGGAACACAGGGGGAAGGCATTGCCTTCTCCGCTAATGATAAGTTGAAGGTATGTGAAAAGCTTGACGAACTAGGAATACATTACATCGAGGGTGGATGGCCAGGCTCAAATCCCAAAGATGTGGAGTTTTTTAAAAATGCCAAGGCTCTTTCTTTATCTACTTCAAAGATTTGTGCCTTTGGAAGTACGAGAAGAGCAAAGCTAAAAGCTGAGGATGATCCTAATCTAAAGGCCATCATAGATGTAGACACAGAAGTTGCATCGATTTTCGGGAAGAGTTGGGATTTTCATGTCATTGAAGCATTGAAGATTCCACTTGAAAAGAATCTAGAGATGATTTATGATTCTATAGTTTTTTTAAAAGAACATGGAATTGAAGTCATCTACGATGCAGAGCATTTTTTTGATGGATATAAGAGAAACAAAGAATATGCTCTATCAACGATTAAAGAAGCTGACAAAGCTGGTGCAGATTGCATATCATTATGTGACACAAACGGTGGAAGCCTGCCTTTTGAGATAGGAAGCATTATTACTGAAATTAAATCAGATATAAAAAGTAAAATTGGCATTCACGCTCATAATGACTCAGAATGTGCTGTTGCAAACTCGCTTGAAGCTGTTAAAAAGGGGGCTGTACATGTTCAGGGAACTATTAACGGTTATGGGGAAAGGTGCGGTAATGCAAATCTTTGCTCAATAATCCCTGGCCTTAAAATTAAGATGAAACTTGACTGTATTTCGGATGAACAACTAAGTAAACTAAAGAATGTTTCAGCATATATAGCAGAGCTTGGAAATATCTCCCCTGAAATGCATCAGCCATATGTGGGTGCAAGTGCATTTGCACATAAAGGTGGAATCCACGTAAGTGCTATTCAAAGACACCCCGATACCTATGAACATATTAAACCAGAACTAGTTGGAAACAGGACGAGAGTAATTGTTTCTGAGCTATCTGGTAGGAGCAATATCATATTTAAGGCCAAAGAATACGGTGTTGACCTAGAATCTGCCGATTCTAAACTTGATTTCATATTGGAAAAAATAAAGAAACTAGAAAACGAGGGTTATCAGTTTGAAGGTGCAGAGGCTTCATTTGAGCTTCTTATGAAAAAAGCTTTGGGAACCTACAAGAAGTTCTTTGACCTTGAAGGGTTTAGGGTTGTTATTGACAAAAGAGGAGATATGGACTCTCGGTCTGAGGCTACAATAAAGCTTAGGGTAAATGATAAAGAGTTCCATACAGCTGCAGAGGGTAACGGCCCTGTAAATGCTCTTGACAAGGCCCTAAGAAAAGCTCTAATTGGCGCTTATCCTGAAATAAAGAACTTTAATCTGACAGACTATAAGGTCAGAGTACTTGAAGGTGAAGAAGGAACTGGATCTGTTGTCCGAGTTTTGATAAGGACTCATGGTTACAACAAGATGTGGGACACAGTTGGAGTTTCTGAAAACATAATAACTGCAAGCTGGTACGCCCTTGTAGATAGTGTTGAATACGGATTATCAAAATTTGTGGATGTGAATAAGTGAGAAGTTCAATAATTAAAGAGGACATTGATAAGGCAGGGGCAAGAGGCTTGTTGAGAGCTGATGGACTAAAAGATGCGGACTTTAAGAAGCCGTTCATAGGTGTAGCCTCAGCTTACTCTGAAATTGTACCAGGCCATATTAATCTTAGAAAACTTACAGACCTTGTAAAGAAAGGTATTAAAGATGCCGGGGGTATTCCATTTGAATTTGGTATGCCAGGCATATGTGATGGAATTGCAATGGGACATCAGGGCATGAGGTATTCTCTACCATCACGAGATATCATTGCTGATTCAGTTGAATTAATGGTTTCTTCCCATCTATTTGATGGGTGGATTGGAGTTACAAATTGTGACAAGATAACACCAGGTATGCTCATGGCTGCAGGTAGGGTAAATATCCCTGCTGCAATGGTCACAGGTGGGCCAATGGAGCCAGGAGAATACAATGGAAAACGACTTGACCTGATCTCGATCTTTGAAGCAATTGGAAGCTATAAAAAAGGAGATATCTCGGAAAAAGAGCTTGGCGAAATAGAAAAGAGAAGCTGTCCTGGTGCTGGAGCCTGCGCTGGTTTATTTACTGCGAACTCAATGGCTTGTATGACTGAAGCTTTGGGTCTTTCGATTACAGGTAGTGCCACTGTTCATGCAACTGATAAGAGAAAGGAAGATATAGCTTACCAAACTGGGAAGCTTATAGTTGAACTTGTTAAGAAGGACTTGAAACCAAGAGATATAGTTACTAAGATGAGCTTTGAAAATGCAATAAGAGTAGACATGGGAATAGGTGGATCATCAAATACTGTTCTGCATCTACCAGCAGTTGCCAATGCATTTGGAATCGATCTTCCCTTGACATTGTTTGATAAGATTTCTAAAGAGACGCCTCACCTTGTAAATTTAAGGCCAGGTGGGCCTTTCTTTATGAGGGATTTTGATGATGCTGGCGGCATCCCTCAGATCTTAATTAGATTGAAAGATAAACTAAATCTTGAAACAAAGACAGTTATGGGAAAAACACTTGGTGACGTACTGAAGAAAGTTAAGGTTGTAAAATCAGATGCAATCAGGAATGTTGATAATCCTTATCACAAGCAAGGTGGAATAGCCATTCTCAAAGGAAATCTTGCCCCTAAAGGTTCTGTTGTTAAGCAGACAGCAGTTAGCGAGAAGATAATGAAGTTTGAAGGTAAGGCCAAAGTCTTTGAAAGTGAAGAAGCGGCTACAAAAGCCATACTTTCTGGTAAAATAAAACCTGGTATGGTTGTTGTCATAAGGTACGAGGGACCTAAAGGTGGCCCCGGAATGAGAGAAATGTTAGAGCCAACAAGTTTGATAGCAGGTATGGGATTATCAGAATCAGTGGCCTTAATTACAGATGGAAGATTTTCCGGAGGAACAAGAGGACCATGTATAGGGCATGTCTCTCCAGAAGCATTTGACAAAGGGCCAATAGCTGCTATAAAAGATGGAGATATAATCAAAATAGATATACCTAAAAGAAAACTTGAGGTTGCACTAACTGCTAAAGAGATAGGGGAAAGACTAAAAGTTGCAAAGCCACCAAAGAAGGATATTCCAGGTATGCTTTTGAGATACAGAAAACTTGTGTCCTCATCTGAAAAGGGTGCTGTGCTGGAATAAAATGGGGCTTGAATCTCTAGGATTTCATTATTCAATTTTAAGTTCTATATTAAGCTCTTTTTTAATTATTTATTCTCTTTTTTTAAGAGACAAGGATTACAAAAAGGCAGAAGAGTTATTCATTTTTGGCGTCATTTTTATAGGTATCAGCTGGAGTGGCATTGAATGGTCACTTTATCTGATGGGATATAATCTATTTTTACTTGTTTCGATGCCTATATTTCCACTGCTTTGCTATTTTTTAGCTACTTCAGCGTTTGTTGTTTACATTTCTGAAAGGTATTATAGAAGAAGAATCTGGATTATCTTTGCTGTTCTAGCTTTTATTATATCAATTATAGCTGTAAACTGTATGAACTGTCTCTTTGAGTGAAGTTTTTAAACAGAATTTACTTATAGGATTTAATGTTCTTTTATAACAGGGAAAATGTTCAAGGCAAAGAAGCTAAAGCGCTTTCTATTATACTACCTACTGTTGGGTGCAGGTGGAGAAGGTGCAACATGTGCTCATACTTTGATGATTCTCCCAGTGACACTTCAATTGATATTTTCGGCATATTTGTTCAAGAGTTTGACAATGCATATGATGAGGAGATAAAGAAGGTCAAACTGTTCACATCAGGGAGTTTTCTTGACCCTAAAGAAGTTGATCATGATTGCGCAAAGAAAATAATTTCTTTTCTTTCTGAGAAAGGAATCTCAGAGGTAACATTAGAATCTAGGCCAGAATATGTTGAAGAAGATTACTTGAAAGAATTAATGGGAAACAATGATCTTCAAATTGAAGTTGCAATGGGATTGGAATCATCAAATAACAAAATACTAAAGCATTCTATCAATAAGGGATTTACCTTTGAAGGTTTTCTTTCTGTGAGTGAGATTCTAAAAAAGCTAGGTATTAAAAATAAGGCCTATTTGATGATTAAGCCTCCATTTCTAACTGAAAAAGAAGCCATACATGATGCTATAAACTCTGCAAAGAGTATAGAGAAAATTGCCGATGTTATTTCATTTAATCCTATGACGGTCCATAAGAATACCCTTGTTGAATATCTCTGGAATAAGGGTGAGTATTCGCCGCCTTGGGGGTGGAGTATATTGGAAATTCTAAAAGAGACTGCAAATTTAAGGCCAGATATTATTTGTCACCCTGTGGCTTTTGGGAGGTCACGTGGCCCTAAAAATTGCAAGAGTTGTAACAGAGAAATTGAAAAAAAGATTTTAGAGTTCTCACTAAATAATGATCCAAAAATTTTGGATTATGATTGTGACTGCAAAAATGAATGGGAAGAAGAACTTATGAAGTTTTGATTTGGCCCTAATTTTAAGGCCAAATACTAATTTAAAAGTAACCAGGGTCGTCCTTCAACATACCCCACTCGTTCTTACATCTCTTGTAGTGGTATCTTGGTGCTTCTGGATTGATCTTACAGCCACCTAAAATAAATTCTCCATTTTGAGAGTTTTCTAAAAGACCATGCCCCGGAATTCCATATATAATTACAACTGTTTTATCGGAGCCGCATTCAGGACACTTTGGTGCATTTGTTATCATGATATTTGATTCTAGTATGAATCTTATATCTATATTTGACTCAAGAAAATTTATCTCCACAAATGTTAATAACTTAGTAAGCATTTAAAATAATAAAAATTGGAGAGTAGTTCATTGTATGATTTGAGAGACACCACTCTGGGGAAATTAGGTGTACTAGAGTATAGATACTCTAAGATTATCGTAATTGTAATGCTAATACTAACTGTATTTTTTGGTGTCCAATCCCTTAATCTAAGTTTTGAATCAAATATGATGAAGGAGATACCTCAAGAGTTTGACGTTATAAAGACCCAAGAGCTAATCACAAATGAATTTGGCGCAGAAGAGGCAATAATTATCCTTTTGGAAGCTGATCTTGACGAAGTCTCAGATATTAGGAACAAAAAAACATTGGATAGTATCTATAGATTGGAACAGAGATTAAAATCTCGTTCAGAAATTCTAGATACTTTGGGTCCAGGAACGGTATATTATTCTATATTTGGAGAAATCCCTAATGATGAAATCTATTTGAGAGATGTTGCAGATACTATTCCTCAATTAATCTCAAGCGACTATTCAGCAGCGATTGTATTGGTCAGGACTACAAGCTTTGTTTATGATCAATCAAGCATTAATTCGATAATCAAAATTGTTGAGGAAGAAGTAGAAAAAGAAAATCTTTATGGTCTTAATTACAATGTTACTGGATCTCCGATTCTAATAAAAACTTTGTTAGAAATATTGCAGGAGGATATAATAAAAACTGTTGTCTTTGCATTGTTAATCATACTTATACTGTTAACTTTAATTTTTCATTTAAAATCATTATTAGTTATTGCACCTCCCGTTCTTGGAATGATCTGGACTACCGGGCAACTAGCCCTTATGGGTGTACCAATAAGCATGGCCACGGGGACATTTGGCGCTATTATTATTGGCCTTGGAACAGAATATGGAATTTTTATGATGTCAAGGTATAGAGAAGAAGCAAAAAAAGGGGCTTCGAATGAAACAAGAGTAGTTGCAATGATTGCGGGTGTAGGAAAAGGTACCATTGGGTCAAGCACTACTACTATCGCAGGATTTGCAGCTCTGACTTTTTCATCTATGCCTTCAGTTGTGCATCTTGGCCAGACCTTGTCACTAGGTATAATAAACTGTTTGATAGGAGCTTTTTTCTTTTTGCCCTGTCTGATGTCATTAAAGGAATGGACTATAGGCGGAATTGAAATAAAAAGCAAAAAATTAGATAAAAAAATTGTCAAATTTACTGAGTTACAGGCCAAGCGACCAAAATCATTTCTTTTAGTTGGAATTATTGTAACACTATTACTTGCATCGGGTGTGAACTACCTAAAAGTCGTAGAAGAGACTGAAGAAAGTTCATTGCCTGAAAATTCAAAAGTAATGAATGTTTTTAATATATTAAAGGATAAATTTCAGAGATATGACTCAATGTTAGTTTTGGTAAAATCAGAAAATGTGCTCTCTTCAAATGTACTAAAAGAAGTCTATCTATTAAATAATCAGTTAGTTAATGTTTATGGTATTGAAGGCTCTTCTTTCAATTTTGATCTCAAGGATGTATATCTCCCAAGAGAAGAATTAAAGAGAAGGCTTGAAGTCTCAGATAGCCTTGGATATCTTATCATAAGGTTAGATGTTTCTAAAGGAGCAGACCAGCTGCAAGTTTATGATGATGTTAAAACTGTATTAAGTTTGACACCCCTTTCTGTTCAGCCGGGCGGTACCATGGCAATGATAAGAGAGTTAACAGATATTATTATGCCAGAAATGTCAAAACTTTCAATATTGGGATTAATTGGAATTTTTGCGTGTGTGATGTTAACTTTCATGTCAGTTCGTTATGGAATTATCCCGCTACTATCTGTTGGGGTGGGCATTATGTGGATGATGGGTATAGCTGGGTTTATGGGTACAACTATAGATTCAGGGCTTGTTGGAATTATGTCAATTATGGCGGGGATTGGAATTGATTTTGCCATTCAGACAATAAATAGGTTTAGGCTAGAGAAAAGTCCAATTATGGTAGAAAGAATAGTTAATACTGTTCAAGGCATATTTGAGCCAGTTATACTCTCTTCTTTGGTAGCTGGATTTGGATTTTTGGCTATTCTAACAGCGACTCTTAATTTCCTTGATGTTTTGGGTAAACTGCTCTTTGTTGGTGTATTTAGCTGCGCAGGGATTACTCTATTATTTTTACCTTCGTTTTTAGTGGTGCAAGAAAGAGTGTTTAAAGATACTAAAAAATTATTCAATAATAAAAAGAATAAATTATTAGAAAGGGATTTGTTATTTTAGAGTTATTGAAGTAATACAAAGCAAATCTATTTTAGAATTCAAAATGTAGAAATCCTTATATATAACAATGTTATATAGTGAATATGTGTAGTGAAAAAGATCCACAGAGAGGGTGGCTACAGTTTCTAATATTAAGGGTAGTCTGTGAAACTCCTTCTTATGGTTATGAAATTATTAAAAAAATAGAAGAAATGAGTCATGGACGGCACACAATCAAAACTGGAACAATGTATACTACTTTGAGGCGCATGGAAAATAATGGTTTATTATCTTCTATATGGGAAAAAAATCAAGATGCGCCGGATAAAAGAATTTATGAGCCAACTACAAAAGGTGAAGAATTTCTAAAGAAGTGGTTTGAAAACCTAATTGAGAGCAAATCAATAATCGATAGTATGATCGAGTTTTACAATAATAAATATGGAGGAAGATAGATGTATTTTAATAATTTAATAGAAAATAATTATTTTTCTGACAAAGAATCCAATAAAAAAGATTTGATTAAATCAGAAAAGTTCAATATTGTAACGGTCTATTTTAAGAAAAATCAAGAAATACCATCCCATCCAGAACCTTATGCCGTATTTTTCTATGTGATGAAAGGTAAAGGTGTTTTCACTAATAAAGACGGAATATTTGAGCTTAAATCGAATCAAGGTATATTTATAGGCCAAGACGAAATCCGTGGCATAAAATGTCTCGAGGATATGGTAATCATGGGGGTTCAAGATGGCCATTGATTTTCTTATCTTGAATGTTTTAGTATTGTTGGCATTAGCTATTTCATTTTTTAAATCAAAAGAAAAGAGTAAAATGGCCCTAAAAATTGCTTTTAAGTCACTAATTAATACAGCACCCTATATCATAATAACTATTGTAATTATAGGCATCATGCAGGGATTTATCCCAAATACTTTAATAACAGAATATCTAGGGGAAAAATCAGGTATTTCTGGTGTTCTTCTTGCATCTCTCATTGGCGCGATTCTACACATTCCGGCATTTATTTCTTTCCCTTTAGTAGCCTCACTAATTGAAAGAGGGGCAAGTGTGATGATTGGAGCTGCATTTATCACTAGCCTGACAATGATAGGTTTCACCTCTCTGCCACTTGAAATAAAAGAATTTGGAATTAAGTTTACAGTTCTAAGGAATATATCAAGTTTCATCGCTGCGATATTAATTGCAATTGCGGTAGGTGTATTACTATGAAAGAGAACAAAATAAAGAAAGGGGATTATAAATCAAAAACTATGAAAAGCTATGCAGGTATTATATTGTCTGCATTAATTTTTTTAGGGATAATATTATTGTTCCCGGAAAGGAAAGATGTTATAATAAGCGAATCGAAAAAATATTTTATAGAAATGCTTCTAATCATCCCCCCAGTTATGATCTCCATAGGTTTATTCAGTGTGTGGGTATCTAAGGATCTTATTAGCAAGTATTTGGGTAAAGAATCAGGCATTAAAGGAGCTTTTATCTCAATCATTGTAGGATCTCTTCCCATGGGGCCATTATACATAGCCTTTCCTATAGCCTCGTCCTTAGTAAAGAAAGGGGCTAGTTTACTAAACATTATTGTTTTTTTAGGAGCATGGGCGTGTCTAAAAATACCCCAAGGCTTAGTTGAGCTTAAATTTTTGGGACTTAAATTTATGATATTAAGATGGAGTTTTAGTATTATCTTAATTATTCTAATGGGGTATATAATAGAAAAAATAATTGAAGTAAAAAAAATTGATATAATCCCAAGTATAAAATAAGAAAAATATTTTTATTTTTTCTTTGCTACAATGCTTAAACTCTCAATTGGTAAGCCCCAGTACTGTCTTATGCTTATTTCTTCATCACTCGAAGTAGTAGAGATTTCAAATCCTGTGTCCTTGATTAGTTTCAGATAGTCTTCTTTTAAGATTGCGCCGGCGATACAGCTTACTAAGAGCATCTCATTTTTTCTTAAATCATCACTTAGGTTTTGAAGCAAGACTATGTCAGATATATACATTCTACCCCCTTTATTTAGTACCCTGTAAGCTTCTTCGAAGGCTTTAGCCTTATCAGGCACAAGATTAATCACGCAATTACTTAGTATGACATCAACTGATGCTTCATCTATAGGTAGATTCTCTATATCGCCTTGTCTGAATTCGACGTTGCAATATCCATATTTTATTGCATTTTGAGTTGCTTTTTGAACCATAGTCTCGGTAAAGTCAACACCTATGACCTTTCCCTTTTCTCCAACTTTATCTGCAGCAAGGAAACAGTCAAGCCCTGCGCCTGAACCAAGGTCCAGTACAGTTTCGCCTTCATTAATTTCACCAAGCGCCGTAGGATTTCCACAACCCAATCCAAGATTTGCCTCGGATACATTCCCTACCTGAGTGTATGAATACCCCAATGATTTAGCAATTAGTTCATTATTGTTCTCGCCACCACATCCGCAACTGCAGCCGCAGTTGGAAGATGCTATTTTTGAATAATTTTCTTTTACAATTCTCTTAATATCTTCATCTCTCATAATTTTTCCCCCTCACAACAAGGTATTCCTTCAATTCCAAACTTTAATAACATTTCAATTGTGGCCTTATCTTTGATACTGTATATAATATTCCTACCTTTCTTTTCTGACTTTAATATGCCTGCATCGACTAATATCTTAAGATGCCTTGAGATTGTAGTCTGGTCTTTTGGAATATCAAATGTAAACTCACATGCACAGTACTCCTGAGTTAGAAGACATTTAACTATCTTAAGTCGAGTTTCATCCCCCAACGCTTTGAAAATCTCTACCTGTGCACCCATAAAATTTATGTATATATGTGCATATATAAATATTTCTATTGATACACTCAATTTTTTAAATACACTCAAATATACCAAACAGATAGCATGAAGAGGGTAGGTATTGTTGCTTGCGAGATCTTTGAAGAAGAGTTATTAAAGCTCTTATCTGAATACGATAACATCGATAGAATCATACTTGTTTCTAATGATTCTTCAAAAGAGTTTCAAAGAATGCTTGAATCTATGTACAGCTATGAAAAAATAGCAATCGCTAGAGAACTGTGTTCAACAAGATTTCTAAAAAGACAGACGCCCCTAGAAGTTGTTGTGAATATCCTACCTTTTGCTTTGCATCTTTATGCTGAAGATATCAAAAGAGAAGTAGTTAATGCCTCAAAAGAGATTGAAAAGCATGTTGATTACATACTTCTACTTTATGGGTTATGTGGAAATGCTTTAGGGCCTATAAGAGAATTATTGATTAATAAAAAAGTAAAGGTTCCATTCGATGTTCTAACTAATGATAAAGGACAAATCATGGATGACTGTATATGCGCCCTGATTGGATCAAGTGAAAAGTATCTCAAGGAGTTAGAACAGACTACTAATGTTTTTTTTATGACTCCTGGTTGGGCAAAACATTGGCCAAGACTTTTGGAAGAAAAGACAAGGAATGTTGATTCAAAAAGAATGGCTGAGTTATCTAAAATGGATGTTAAAGAGAAGTTTAAAATGGCTCTTGGAAGCTCCGACTATAAAAGGGTAATAGGAATAGAACTTGATTTTATTGATAAACTTAATTTTAGGGCCAGATGTAAAGAGTTTGCATCGCATTTTAATAGTGAAATTGTCATAAGAGAAGGAACTATTGATACTTTAAGAGAATCATTCGAAAAGGCTTTAAAAGAATTAGAAAAATAATGAAACAATATTATAAATATAAAGGAAATAGTTATTATTTTGGCATCAAAACTTTGTCAATGACATGAATTATTCCATTGGAGCAGCTGATATCCGGACTTAAAACAGTTGAAGTTTCAAGTTTGACAGTTTCAACATCATTTGCGCAAAAACATAATATTGTTGGGGATAGAGTAACATCTTTTCCGTTTAGAGTGATTAACTTGTTTTTTTCTTCCTTCTTCATTTCTGCAATTTTTAGAAGATCGGATATGGTGTATTTACCAGATACTATATGAAGCTTCAATGTTTCTTCCAATTTTTCTTTATTTTCTAAGAGAGCCTTTATTTTCCCTTCTTCTTTTGATGTAAATCCACTGTCTTGTGGAACAAAAGCTGTATATGGTCCGGGACCCGTTAAAAAATCTGTTAGGCCAACAATTTTTACTGAATCGACAAAAGTACTAAAATTTCCTATATCGATAGCTGTTTCGATAATATTTTTCATTGCATTTTCTCTCCATTTGTTGATAGTTCTATAAGATTTGATTTTTCTTTAGTTTATTACACTGTGGCCAAGGGAGGTCGCATCCTGGAAACATGTAACAAGTTCTTTTACAGATTGAAACTAAAAGTAACATTGTAGGTACTTCTATTAAAACACCAACTACTGTTGCAAGTGCTGCACCAGATGAAAGACCAAAGAGTGTAGCTGCTGTAGCTATGGCCACCTCAAAGTGATTTGAAGCCCCGATCATTGCAGCAGGAGCAGCGTCTCTATAAGACAATTTTAATATAGGCGCAAGCAAGAAATACCCTATAGCAAAAATAAACATTGTTTGTATGAATAGAGGTATTGCTATCCAAAAGATAGTTAGTGGGTAGTTAACAATAAGTTCACCTTTGAGTGAGAACAGAAGCACTAGAGTTATTAATAATGCGATAATACTGACAGGTGTTAAATAGTGTAAGAACTCTTCATTGAACCACTTAAGACCCTTAGATTTGAGTATTTGTTTTCTAGTTATGTACCCTGCAAATAGTGGCAATCCGACATATATCGAAACTGATAGTAATATAGTCTCCCATGGGATTGACATTGCATTAACACCTAATAATAATCCGCCAAGTGGTGCATATAAGAAAAGCATGGCAAGCGAATTTATTGCGACCATGATTAAGGTAAGGCCATCGTTTCCCTTGGCAAGGAAACTCCATACCAAAACCATTGCAGTGCATGGTGCAATTCCTAAAAGAATAGTTCCAGCTATATAGCTCCTCCAAAGTTCAACTTCCTGACCAGTAATTAAAATTTCAGTTCCCGGTAAAAATCCTTTGAACAAATACCCCAAAAAGAAGGAGGCAATTAAATACATCGTAAAAGGTTTAATAGCCCAGTTTATAAGTAATGTCATTCCTACGGGCTTTGGAGTCTTGGCAGCTTTAAGAACTTCACCAAAGTCAATCTTTACCATTATAGGATACATCATGAAGAATAGACAAATTGCAATTGGTATTGAAACTTGATAGTAAGAAAAAGAATCTAACGTTAAGGCGACAGAAGGTGCAACTTTTCCTAAAGCTATACCTCCTATAATACACAAAAAAACCCAAACTGTGAGATATTTTTCAAATATTCCTAACCCTTTATTCTTTTGAACTTTATTTTCTGCCATTTATTCATCTCCTATATGAGGAATAAATAATAGATTCCAACAGCAATAAAAATTACAGCAACGGCTTTTCTCATCCACTTTTCAAAGGTCTGGACTTTTTTCATTACATCCCCTAACTTTGAAACACTGAAAACTAATATTAGTGAAAATATGATAACGGGTAATCCAGTTGCTATTGCAAAGATTGAAGGTATGATAATTGGGTCACTATTCTGAATTGCCAAAGGGATAAGCATACCAAAGTAAAATACACCACTGATGGGGCAAAATGCAAGTGCAAATAACATGCCCAATAATAGACTGCCAATTAATCCTTTTTCAGATAAATATTCCTTAAGTTTAATTATTCTTTCACTGCTTTTTCCAAAACTAATATTGATAATATTTAGCATTAAGATACCAAAAATCAAAATAAGTGGTCCTAAAAGAAGCTTTCCATATTTTTGAAGCATCATTGATATTGAAAATGTGCTTATCCCAATCCATACTATAACAGCTGCTATCCCGATATATACAATCATGCGCCCAATAGTATACACAATGCCTACAAGGACTGTGTGTTTACTGTTACCTATCTTTTTAGAGATATAGGCTATGGCAGTAATATTAGTTGCTAACGGACATGGACTTATTGCGGTCATGAGCCCTATGAAGAAAGCAGCTATTAATGGAATATTACTTTGGCCTAGGGTTTCAAATAAAGGCATTAAGGATATAGTACTTCCTTTGATGAAGAATAGATATCCGGTACCAACAATTAAGATAAATAATGGAATTAATAATAAAATTTTATTGGGATATTTATTATTTGTAGGGAGTTCTTTGTTCTCATCTTTAATAACATCTGTCGAATATGAGGCCATAATCTCTTTCTTTCTAGATTCAAATTCGCCTTTGGAAATAGCATGAGAAAGATATAACTTTGTCAACTGTTGAATTTTATAATCCAATATATTATCATTGTTAGATTGATCCATGTTATCGCCAATAAAGAGAAAATCATATTTTGGTAAGATCCCCATTAAGTCTCATTT
>LNGC01000012.1 GCA_001587715.1 Candidatus Methanofastidiosum methylothiophilum
CAATAGATTATTGGCAGAAAAAATAAAAGTCAATTTAGAAAGCCTTTCAGAAAATAATAGATATGAACTATTGCCTACCATTAATGTTGAAAGAAGTTGGAAAAATTTCTTTAAAAAAATTGAAGAATTGAGCAATGCTTCAAAGCAATTAACTTGTGTTTTTGGTTTTTATAATAAAAAATCATTTGACAAAATAAATTTAATTTTTAAGAATAAATATTATGCAAAAAATCTTTTTGTGAAAAGTGATATAATAGATAATGATTTTATTAATGAATTGAAAAGCATGACCTCATCTTTTCATATTCGGATACTGCCTTTTACACCAAGAGTTTTATTGTTTTTATTTGATGGAAAAAATATACTTATTGTTCTTCCTTTATCGGAGAATTATATATCAGATGATGATGAGATAAAGTTTCTTGAAATTAGAAACTTTGAAATAGGTAAATTATTGGAAAAGATGATAGATATTGCATTGGTAGAATCATTACCTTTTGATAGTATTAATCCTAAAATAAAGGGGCAATATAAATCAAATAAATAATATAACAAAAAAAGAAATATATGTCGGTGTATAAATTATATATCCCAGTAATAAATTTTTTATACTCTTAAAAATATATTTGTATGGTGTTCAATATGAAAATTGAATATTTAGGCCATTCGGCTTTTAGAATAACGGGTTCAAAGACTATAATAATTGATCCATTTCTAAACAAAAATCCCAGAGCTTGTTTGAAAGCTAGTGATATCAGAAAAGCAGACATTGTTTTAGTGACACATGGTCATGGAGATCATCTTGGAGATTCTCTTGAAATATGTAAAAATACAGGAGCTGTATTTGTGTCTATCCACGAATTAATTCTTTACGCCCAAGAAAATGGAATTACAAAAACTGAAGGAATGAATATGGGCGGTACCATTGAGATAGAAGGAATCAAGATAACAGCTGTAAGAGCAGACCATTCTAGTTGTATTAACGTCACGGAAAAAGGAGGATATTCTGGGGGTAATCCTATTGGTTTTGTAGTAAGAGATGGAAATAAAGCATTTTATCATGCTGGCGATACTGGACTATTTAAAGATATGAAACTAATTGGTGATCTTTACAAACCTGATGTGGCTTTACTCCCGATTGGGTCTAGGTATACGATGGGGCCAAGAGAAGCAGCTTATGCCGCCAAATATATAAAATCAAAAATAATAGTTCCAATGCATTATAATACAACACCATTGATAAGACAAAATCCAAGTGAATTGAAGATGTTTGTCGATGAGTTTGAATTAGATGCAGAGGTGAAGATCTTAGAGCCCGGGGACTACTTTGAAATTTAAAGATGAATTGTTTTCCCCTTATATCTTTTTAATTGGTTTTATTATATTTTGTATAATAGGACTTATAGGTAGACTTTACTTTTATGAATATTACTCCTTTAATATTTCTTTATATACCTTATCATATATTTTGTTGATAAGTGTATTTTTTGTTATTGGAAGTAGATTTAATCCTAATATAAAAGAAAATATACTTGCAGGGGCAATAGTTTTTCTTGTATTATTGTTTAGTTTCAAGAGATTTGGTTATTTTTCTATTGTTTTGTCCATATTGGCCTTATTGATTATTTATATGATTAAAAAAAATATTTTTTCTAGATATTACAAAGAAATATATTTTATGGGGAGTTTATTTTGTATCATTAATTTAGTAATTATAGCAAAAGTTCCACTATTAGTACCAGAGACAAGAGAATTGTCGCTTACACCTTTATTTGTTCTAGGATATTCTTTTGTCCTTATATCAAATAATTTTGGCCTTCTAAAAGAAAAATATCCATTTAATCTTATCTTCCCTTTTATTTCTTTAATTTTATTCGCACTTTATGGATTCAGGACATACATAGTAATATTAATTCTCTCAAGTATTGTTACTTTGTACTTAACTGACAAAAAACAAAAAACAGTTTATTTTGGATTAATCGGCCTAATACTAACAATAGCCCTCGGTTATATTACAGTATTGCTACTACCCCAAAACTGGAAACTTGATCCATTTGAACTATTATGGTACCGATTTACATTTACATTTGATGTGTTTGACAAAATTTGTACAACTGTAAGATTTAATTTATTTGGTGACTATTCTTTATTAACAGAAACTACAACAGGATACATAATAAGCCAAAAAATATTAAATTACTCCCACAATATTACTTCAACTATATTTGGACCACCAATTTATGACGGGGGGATTGTTGAAGTTTGTATATTTAGCTTGTTTATCTCGATATCTTTATTTAAATTATATGGGGAACTAAAAAACAATAATATACTAATCCCTTATTATGGGCTAATAATTTCCATATTCTTAGTTTCAATAGAAATAAGCCCTTACCCTCTAATACTACTCCTTATACCTCTGTCACTATATATTGCTAGAACAAACACTAATTAATGAACGATTATCAATTTATCTCCTTTATGCAAAAGGTCTTCTGCCCCTGGATTTCTTATTATTTTATTATCTCTCACAATTGCAAATACCTCATCACCTATGTCTTTGACTGACTTTCCATATAAATCTTCTTTTAACGCGACCATACAGATATTTTCATCGTTAGAAAGGAATATTCTATCAATTAGGGTCAAAAAGTCAGGTATATTCACAGAATGAGCAAGTATTTTTCCCGTTACTACTTGTGGCGAAACAACCTGGTTGACTCCAATTTTGTATAGTTTGTCCATATTTTCTAGATTTGCAGCAGTGGATATTATCCTTATTTTATCATTCATTGATTTTGCTGTAATTGCAGTAAATACATTATCTGAATCCTCGTTTAAAGCAGTGATTATTATTCTAGCTTTTTCAATTCCAGCTTTTTTTAAAATATCTTCTTTTCTAGCATCGCCAAGTATGACATTATAATCCGTTGTTTCAGAGATTATTTTTGTTAATGTTTCATTTAATTCTACAATAACAAATTTAGATTTCATCTCTTTTAGTTCAGAAACTATTACTTTCCCAATACGGCCATAACCACATATAATTATATGATCTTCAATTTCTTCCATTCTTTCAATCCCCAATACCTCTTCTATTTTCTGTTTAATTAAACGTTCTCCTATCTGGCCAACAAAAAAAGCCAGAATCATTATGTTGACAATTATGAATAAAGAAGCGAATATCCTGCCTAAAGTTGACGTGGGATGTATATCTCCGTATCCCACAGTTCCAAGGGTAACGATAGTAAAATAAATAGCATCTACCACAGTTAACTTTTCAATGTACGCAAAAGCATTAACTTCTAAGATAAAAAATCCAAAAATCACAACAAGGATTTTTCCTTCCCTGCTTTTTAGATATTTCAAGAGACTTTTATTCTTAAAGTATCTAATCATTACATTCTATTATCTTATTAAGATATAATGTTATTGGTTTTTGGATAAAAGATATTTTTAAATAGTTGTTTATCTTAATAATATAACGATATTAATGAAAGAGTATATATTCAATATATTTAAATCTGTAAAAGCTGAAAACCTAGAAGAGTCCATAGAAATTCTTTTATCTGAACCAATTAAGATGGGAGATATAAAGAATTTTTATCGGATAAGCGAGAAACGACTTGTTTCTTTAGAAGTATTAAAATGTAGCAGTTGTAAATATGAGGGGCATTTTGGAGTACTACATATTGATATGGATAAGTTTCCAGAGAGAAAAGGCAACATAGTAACCATATATATGTGTCCAAAATGTCTCTCACTTGAAAAAATATATTAATATGATTGCGACTTTTTAGATTTTAAGTTCAGAACTCAAAATCCTCATCATAGCATATGCTCAGAAGGGGTCGCTCATCATTATTATAATTATTTTAGATATATTTTTAAAGTTTTATTTTTATTATTGGTTATGGATGAACACGAAATTGAGGCTTTAGGTAAATCAAAAATAATAATAAAAAATGGGAAAGTGGTTAGTGTTGAAGAGCCTATTGTGGATTATTGCCCTCTTTTTGATAAATATCGAGGGATAAAAAAACTGACTAAAGACTCAATTAAAGAAAATATTGAATTTAGAATCCAAGATTTTGGGATGTGTACAGCAGATAGAAAATTTCCCTCACAGGATTTTCTTTCTATTGGTGCAAGTGAGATTATGTCCACATTATTAAAAAAAGGATTCTTAGATGCAACAGTAATTGTATGTGACGGTTGTGGAACTGTAGTTGTGACTGATCCAGATAAAGTTGAAGGTTTGGCCGGAAGAATATCCGGCGTAATTAAAACATCACCGATTAAGAATGTTATTTCATTTGTGGGAATATCCAATGTACTAGATCCAGAGAGTTGTGAGATAAACCAAGTTAAAGGATTAAAGATGGCCATATCAAAAAATTACAAGAATATAGCAGTTACAATATCAAATGCTAAGGATATACCTGAAATAAGAAAAATTGAAAAGAATAATTCTTGTAGTATTCTAATATTTGGAGTTCATACAACTGGTATCTCAAAAGCTGATGCGGCTATATTTATGGAGCATGGGGACATAATAACTGCGTGTATGAGTGAAGAAATAAAAGAAATAGGCGATAAAAAGAATATTTACAAAACGAAGACAAAAATACCAATATATGCACCAACTGAAAAAGGCAAGAATGCTATTGAAATAAGACTAAAAGAAATAGAAAATAAAAATTAAGAGGATCTACTCAAGATACTCTTTATGTATCGCCCGAATAGCTTTATAGCCATCCTCTTTAGAGACTACAAAGGAGATTGAAACTTCTGAAGATCCTTGTGAAATCATTAATATGTTAATCTTATCTTTTGCTATAGCTGAGAATAAGCCTGCCGCTGTACCTACTGCACCTTTCATTCCTTTACCTACTACACTTATGATATTTACTCCTTTGATATGTGAAATATCTTTTACCAAATCTTTTGTAGGGAATGTTTTTCTTAAAGCATTTTCTGATTTTTCTGTGTCCTTTTCGGATATTACAAAGGAAATATTTGCTTCTGAAGATCCTTGTGAAATCATGTAAACGTTGATATTGAAATCACCTAAGGCTTTGAAAACTTTTGCAGCAACTCCGGGGACTCCTATCATCCCAGCCCCAGACACATATACAATTGCAGCGTTTTCAATTATACTTATGGCTTTAACAACTTTGTGATTTGCATTTGTTTCTTTTAGAATTAAAGTGCCTGTGGATTCAGACATGCTATTTTTGACCCTAACGGGAATGTTTTTAGAAACTGCTGGTTCTATAGTTCTTGGATGGAGAACTTTTGCACCAAAGTATGCTAGTTCCATTGCTTCAAGGTAAGACAGCTCGGGGATAGTGTAAGCATTACTACATATTTTAGGATTTGTAGTCATTATTCCATCTACATCCGTCATTATCCAGATTTCATCCGCAGCTATTCCAGCGCCTATTATGGAGGCCGTATAATCAGAACCCCCTCTACCAAGAGTTGTAATATCTCCTTCTTTACTTTTAGCAATAAATCCAGTAATAACTGGAATCATTCCTTTAGTTAATAAAGGTGACAAATTATTGGAGATTTTTTTATAGCTCTCGTTAAATATTACCGCCGCCTCCCCAAAGTTATTGTCAGTTACAATAAGAGAAAAGGCGTCAACTTTATCAGATGGCACCCCTTGCGCCTCTATTGTTTTTGACAAAATTAAACTTGAAAGTCTTTCTCCAAATGAAACTATTCTGTCTTTTGATCGTAAAGAAAGTTCACCTAGATAGTGCACCCCTATTAAACTTTTTTCAAGGTCAACTAAAAGAATATCTATTCCTTCTTTGGTAATTTTTAATAATTCTTCATTTTTTATATTTTTACAGGCGTCAAAATGCTTAGATCTAAGTTCATTTAGAATGGAGGCAATGTCTTCTCCCTTTAGAGATTTTTCAGCGGCCCCTAGAAGCATGTCTGTAACCCCAGACATTGCAGAAACAACTACTATCACTTCATTTCCTTTATTGTATGTATCTATAGCTATATTCGCAGTGTTAAGGAATCTTTCAGCGTTGCCGACTGATGTCCCACCATATTTCATCACAATTCTCATCAAAGACCCCCAAATATGTTATTTAGGCCTGAAATTAACTTAAAAGACTTTCTAAAAAAGGAATTTACGTTCCCTACCGGATATCTTTTTTAAGAAATCAATAGATTCTTTATAAAGGGGAAACTTCTCCTCTTCTCTTTTAAATTGACCTGTGTGTATTTTTCTCCTACCCTTCTTATAGGTAAACCCAAACTTAATGTGTAACATTTCATGATACATTATGTATTCAACTACAAATTTGGGAGTTTTTTTATCATCCAAAAGACTTGAAACTACTATTTCATTTTTAGAACGATCATATTTTCCAAAAATCCTGTAAGCCCTTTTTTTGGACCATCTTAAGGAGGGTTTATATATTTCATTAGCAAAAAATCTACTATTTATGCTAAAGAATATTTCATCAAGATTAAAATAACTCCCATTTGGCTCATGGATGCCCTTTGCATCGACAAAAGACTCATTAAGTATTATGTTGTGGATATAGTCATTATATGCTCTTTTATATCTAGGCGCTACCCGAATTCCTTTAATTTTAGATAAAAGAATATATGCAAGGGCTTCTTTTATATCATGTGGTGCTTCTTGTAATTTATCTGACACACGGACGAATAGAATCCCTTTTTTTACCCTTGCAGTATTTTTTACGCTTTTATATGGATAATAGTCTGACACCACTTTGTATCTAAATCCCAAGTTTAAAGATACATTAGAGATTATTTGATTCAACTTGACGTCCATTGGACAAATTTCTGAGATTAGCTTATAAACATTTTTGGGAAAAGATTTATAATACGATTACCTTGTTTGTTCGTGGTTAATTGTACTTTCCAATCATTATTAATACAAATAAAGAAGTTTTAGTAATTGGTGCGGGTAATGTAGCCCTCAGAAAAACAAAAAAACTTCTTGAATTCACAAATAACATCAAAGTTGTTTCTTCAGAGTTTAATATTGGATTTAATAATTTAAATATAAAAAAAATCAAAATGGAAATAAATGAAGAAAATTTTCCTACTCTCCTGAACGATGAAATTAGTTTTGTGATACTATCATTAAATTCTAAAGAACTTAACGGAAAACTTTGTAATATTTGCAAAAAAAATAAGATAATGGTTAACGTGGTTGACGATAAGGAACTATCAGATATCATTTTTCCGGCCGTTATAGAAAGAGAACATCTACTAATTGCAATATCAACAAAAGGAGAATGTCCTTATTATTCCAAAAAACTAAAAGAAGAAATAGCTGAATTTATTGAAAGAAAAGATAAAGAAGCAAAAATATTGATAGATGCTAGAAAAAAAGGAGATACGCTTAACGATACTTATGATAAAATTAAAAGAGGATTGTAAATGTTCTTATTAAATTTTATGATATCATACCAAAATGCTCCAGTGCATGTTAGGGAAAAATTTTCATTTTCTAAAAAACACAGAAATGATCTTATGAGACAAATATGTTGCGAAACTGGAGTAAAAGGATGTGTCATATTAAATACTTGTAATAGAACAGAAATCTATGCTGTAGCCGAGAGAGGGGAATCTATAGAAGGTATTATCCTCCTCTTGAAAGATATCAATCAGGATGTTGAGAATTACTTAGAGGTATCTAGTGGAAATGAAGCAATAAGGCATTTATTCAGAGTTGCATCCGGTTTAGAGTCATTGATCATAGGTGAAAATCAAATTCTAGCACAAGTAAAAAACAATTATTTTGAATGTAAAAGTGAATGCTCTACAGATTCACTTTTAGACATAATTTTCAACCAAGCAATAAGAGTTGGAAAACTTGTAAGAACAAATACGGATATCTCCAAAGGCGGTGTTTCAGTAGGAAGTGCTGCCGTCAAACTAGCTGAAAAAATATTTGGTTCTTTAGTCGATAAAAAAATATTAATTGTTGGTGCAGGTGAGATGAGTTGTCTTATCGCTAAATCACTTTCTTCAAATGGCGTTGATGGTGTATATGTTTCAAATAGAAACTATGAAACGGCCAAAAATATAGCAGAAACAATAGGAGGTCAGGCACTAAAATTTGACTTTTTAATGGACCATATCAAAGTCTCAGACCTTGTGATAACTGCAACATCTGCCCCTCACACAATCATCCACGCAAATGATATCAAAGAAGTAGTAAAAGAAAGAAACAAAGAGTTAGTAATAATTGATATAGCAATACCCAAAGACGTTGAGGAATCTGTTGGGGCTATTGAAGGTGTCCATCTTTACAATATTGACTCACTATCTGAAATAGCTAAAGAAAATATGGAAGCAAGAAGAGTAGAAGCTGAAAAAGCTTCGTTAATAGTTGAAGAAGAATTAAAAAAACTTGAAATTAGTCTTAAAGGGATGTTCGTAGAACCATATATAGCAGATGTTTGGGTAAAAGCTGAAGATATAAGGAAAACGGAATTAGATAGAGCTTTAAGAATGCTTAGTCTAGATAACGAAAAAGATATAATGATTATAGAAGATTTGACAAAGGCCATAGTCTCTAAGGTCTTGCATAAACCGGTCAGAGATTTAAGAGAGAAAGTGTATAATAACTTGGAGGCGGTAGAATCTTTCCAGAAGTTAGATTGAGAAGACTAAGAAAAAATGAAAAACTTAGATCTTTACTTAGAGAACATGATGTGGGCCCAAATGACTTAATTTATCCCATTTTTGTTCATGAAAAAAATAAAATAGAAGAGATACCATCAATGCCAGGTCAATTTAGATACCCTGTTTCAGAGTTGAAGAAAATTACAAGAAATGTGGAAGATCTTGGTATCCCTGGTATTTTACTCTTTGGCATGCCTGGAAAAAAAGATGAATTTGGAAGTGAAGCGTATAGTGACAAAGGAGTCGTCCAAATGGCCATTAGAGATATAAAAGCTAATACTGACCTTCTTGTAATTACAGATATTTGTCTTTGCCAATATACATCACATGGTCATTGCGGAGTTGTCTGTGATGGCATAGTAAAAAATGATGATACTTTAAAATTATTAGCTAAAACTGCATTGTCTCATGCAAATGCAGGAGCAGATATCATAGCCCCTTCGGACATGATGGATGGAAGAGTCCAAGCTATAAGAAGCGAATTAGATCATAACGCTTATGAAGATATTTTGATTATGTCATATGCTGCAAAATTTTTATCATCTTTTTATGGGCCTTTTAGGGAAGCTGCACATTCTGCACCAGTTTTTGGAGATAGAAGAACCTATCAAATGGATCCTGCAAACATCTTAGAATCTTTAAGAGAAGTTGAACTAGATATCAAGGAAGGTGCAGATATTGTCATGGTGAAACCCGCTTTACCCTACTTAGACGTAATTTTTAGAGTGAAAGAAAGATTCGGATTGCCCACAGCAGCCTATAATGTTAGTGGCGAATATTCAATGGTAAAAGCTGCTTCAAAGATGGGGTGGATTGATGAGAAAAAAGTAATGGAAGAATTACTATTATCTATAAAACGAGCCGGTGCAGACTTCATTATCTCTTACTTTGCATTGGAGTACGCATCTCTATGAATAGTTTTGAGATTTACAAACTTTTAAAGAATCATTTCGGAGAAGTCGGCAGCTGGTGGCCAAAGGACGGACCTTTTGAGATTGTAGTAGGTGCTATACTCACCCAACAATCAACTTGGACAAATGTGGAAAAAGCATTGAAAAATCTCAAAGATTCAAATATTTTTACTCCAAATGACATATTCGAATTGCCCCTTGAAGATTTAAAGCAAATAATCAAGCCAAGCGGTTTCTTTAATCAAAAAGCTGAAAGATTAAGAAAAATATCTGAATATCTATTATATACATATGGTGGAGAACTTGAATTATTGTTTGCTAAGGATAAAAATATTATACGCAAAGAACTTTTAGAACTAAAGGGTATTGGTAATGAAACCGCCGATAGTATTATTCTATATGCCGCAGAAAAAACTGAATTTGTCGTTGATTCTTATACAAAGAGAATATATTCAAGATTAAAGATTGTTGAAGAAAATATTAAATACGAAGATTTGAAAGAGTACATCGTAAATGAAATACCCGAAAATCTACTAATTTATCAAGAATTTCATGGTCTTATAGTCCTACTTGGAAAAAATATATGCAAGAAGAAAAATCCAAATTGTAATAATTGTCCTCTTGGATCAAAATGTAATTTTCTAATTAATAAAAAAGATATTAATCATTCTTAAAGGCTTTTTTATAAATACTTTTTGCACTTTCAGAATATCTTTTTGCTTCATCAGTTCTTCCTTGAGATTCATACATTTCGGCAAGATTTAACATTGCCATTGCTACATCAGGACTATTAGAGCCAAATACCTTTTCTAAAATTATAAGCCCTTTCTTAAAAAATAATTCTGCTTCATCAAATCTATCTCTCGCCCTGTATAATCCTGCGAGATTATTTAGAAATGTCACAAGGGAAGGATGGAACTCACCCAAAGTACTTTGAGATATTTGGAATGCTTCTTTAAAGTAGCGCTCTGCATCTTCATATTGGCCTATGCCTTCCTTAACTAAGGCGATGTTATTAAATGTCATTGCATTATAGTGATGATTCTTACCAAAACTTTTCTCATCAATCTTTAGAACTTCTTTGTAAAGTTTTTCAGCTTCACCGTAATTTCCTTCAAGATAATAAATTCCAGCAATATTGTTTATTGCTGTGGCAATGTCTGGGTGGTCTGGACCAAAGGCACTTCTCCATATTTCAAAAGCTCTTTTGTATAGCTTTAACGCTTCGTCGTATTGCCCTCTAGTTTTATGTATTTCTGCCAAATTATTCAAAGTGCATCCAATATTCGGATTTTTGAGGTCTTTATTGTGTCCATAAATTTCTATTGCCTTAGTATAAAGAGACTCTGCTTCATTAAATTTTTTCTCCAAACGATAAAGGTCTGCCAGATTATTATAACTTGTAGCTATTTCAAGATGATTTTGGCCTAAAGCTTTTTGTTTGATCTCTAAAGATCTTTTGTATAAAGGTTCTGCGTCTTTGTATTTACCTCTTGAGACATAAATACCTGCAAGATTGTTCAAAGATGTGGCGACATCAGGATCATCAGGCCCTAAATTAGTTTCCCATATTTCTAATGCATTTATAGAAAGAGATTCAGCCTCTGCAAACTTTCCTTGAGCATCATAAATCAAAGAGAGATTGTTCATTGAAATAGCAACTTTTGTACTATCTTTTCCATAGACTTTTTTTGCAATATCAATAGATAATTTTGCAAGCTCTGCTGCTTCATTGTACTTTCCCTCACGATAATTATTTATTGCCTTATACGTAGTATTATCCCAAAGTACATCGTATGCTTTTTCCTGATTTTTAGAGACCACATCAATACCCCTATATTCTATAATAATAAGTTAAATAGACTTATACTTTGCTATTATTTCTTTCAACTCATTAAATCTAACTGGTTTCCTCAAAACTTCTTTTGCCCCGGCTTCTAAAGCTTTAGAACCTATTGTAGACCCATAAGCTGTTATGGCAATAATCTTTGCCTTTGGATCAATCTGAATAATTTCCTTTGTTGCATCTATTCCACTTTTCTTCGGAAGTTTTAAATCCATAAGCACGATATCAGGTTTATGCTCTTTGTAAAGGGTAACGGCTATTTCTCCATCTGAAGCTGTAAATAAAGTATCGCCTTCTAAGAATTCTTGATAAAACTCTGATAGATCTTTATAATCTTCTACTATTAAGATTTTAGACATAAAATCACTCTATTATTTAAATATCTACCTTCTTTATGTATTTATCGTATAAAAACTTTATCATGAAAAACGATAGACTTTTAATTGATAGTAATTTAACCCAATTGGAACTTATACTTTCAACAAAACCTTTAAAAGTCATAGAAAGTAAGATAAGTAACACAAAATATAAATAAAGTAACACGATATATATGAGGTGTGATAAATGAAAGGTGCAATATTAGTTGGACATGGTAGTAGGCTCAGTTACAACAAAGAGCTTCTAACAAAATTATCAGAGATTTTTAAAGATTATTTTGATGGCGGAATAATAGAAATTGGATTCATGGAAATGAATACACCAAAGATAATGGATGCCGTTAATAGTGCTGTTAAGAAGGGTGCGGATGAATTGTATATAATTCCGGTATTCTTAGCAAAAGGTGTTCATACAACGGAAGATATTCCAAATGAAGTTGGTGGCTTTCAAAATGGGAAGAGTACAATTGAGGTAGATGGTAAAAAAGTAAAACTAATTTACTGTGAACCTATTGGCCCCGACAGAAGAATTGCTGAGATTCTTTGGGATAGAGTAAAGGAAAAATATTAATGAATAAGTTCATTGTACTTGATATAAATCATGGGGGGGATTATCTAGCCACCATTCTAAAGAATGAGGGCTATGAAGTAATCGTCTATGACATATATCAAAAAAGGGGCAACAAAAGACAAGAGCTCAATAAAAAAAATATTCAAGTCATTGATTCTGTAGAAAGAGATTACAAACATTACACCATTGTATATCCTGTCCATTGCCCCGACCATTTTCTTTCTTCTTTTTCAGGACATAAAAAATTAACCCATCATGAACTAGTAAAATTTCTATTTAATAGTAAGAATAATTTAATTGAAATAACGGGATCAAAGGGTAAAACAACGACGTCCCATGTTTTGGCCTATCTTCTCTCATTTGACGATGAAGTTTTCCTTAACTCCTCAATGGGGTTTGAGACTTTACTAAAAGGTAAAATCAAAGTAATAGCTGAAAATAATTCAATATCTGCCGGATACACAGCTAAAATATTGTCAGAGCATAATAAAATGCCCCAAGTACTTGAAGAAAGCCTTGGCATATGTGGAGTCGGCAATATCTCAATTCTGACAAGTACAAATCCAGTCTATAAAATAAAAGGAGGAAATGGTAATTCATTGGAAGCAAAGAAACAGCTTTTCAAATTATCAGAAGGCCATATTATAATTGATGGTAAAGATAAGATTGCAAATGATTTAGCGCATGAATATGAAAAAGAAGTTATTCGAATATGGGAAGATGTAAGGATCGAACTGCCCGATTGTTTAGAAATAGGTAAGGATATTCTATCCATCATTTGTTTTAACGATTTAGAAATAAGATCTAAATTCAATGGAAATTATCTTCTAGCGGGATATGTAAATCCTATACTATTTAGCGCTATGGCTTTAAAGATATTAAATAAAGACCTAAAAAAAATGTCAGAACATTTAACTATATTTAATGGCGTGGCAAATAGATTATCTGTAATAAATGAAAATGGATATACTAAAATTATAGATAAATCTGGTGGCTTTTCAGAAGACAGCTTAAGATATTTATTATCTCTTTTGAAAATGAACTATGATATGTTCTATAAAAACATTAATTTATTGATTGATTTAAATAATGTATCACATTGCCAAAAAATAGACATTTACGCTTTAGATAAAGTGATTGGAGAATTTGGCAATATAGTAGACAATGCATTTTTATTAGGTAATCATGATTTTGAAAGATTTAAATACCTAAAAAATAGCACTGAACTAAACATTAAAGCTGGGGATCTTTTAATAGAATGCGGTAAGTGATAAAATGAATATTTTAACTCCAAGACCAAATCCTATAGTTGCAGCCTTATACACATTGAGAGACCTTGATGTTGATGTTGCAGTATTACATGGGCCATCTGGATGCGGGTTCAGGGCAGCTAGATTACTAGAAGAAGATGGAATGAAGGTAGTAACTACTTCAATGTCAGAAGAAGATTTAATTTTTGGTGCTAGTGATAAACTAATTGAAGTATTACACGAAGTTGATGAGCTTTTTTCCCCGAAGACTATAGGTGTTGTTGGGTCATGTGTCAGCATGATAATTGGTGAAAATGTGAAAAAAGCTATAGTCGACTCCGGTTTAAAGGACAAAGCCTTCTTTGTAGAGATCCATGGTTGCATGGGGGCGAATACAAGAGGGGCTATCGAAACCTTGAAGGCCGCAATGGAGTTTGGCCTTATAAATGAAAATGAGTTTAAAAGACAGGAAGAGATGCTACTTTTGGCAACTGAAGTTGAGTCAAATAGCGGTATGGCAAAATCAAAATACACTAGGCCTTCAAGAGGAACTGAACTTAAGGTAGTTGCAGACCATATAGTCAATCTACTAAAGGAGAACAAAAGAATAGCTGTTATCCTAAATGCAAAAAAGGAGACTGCATATCTTTTTGCAGATATACCTCTAGCAATAAATTTAGCTTCAAAAAAGTATGGGGGATCTGTGATAAATGTTGGTAATCTTTCTACAGATGTGGGCCTCTTAAGGATTAAGAGATACGCAGAAGATATAAAAAATAATTTTGGATCCAATGGCATTACAATTGATTATATCTCCGGGGGAATGGACGAGTACCCAATAGCAGGTAAAAATGCAATAGAGTACCTCAAAGACAAAGATTTTGATCTTCTTGTTGCAGTTGGTATACCTCAGGCTTTACCAATCATAGATAAAGAATCTATAGCAGTTACAAATGGCCCAAGAGAAGTACATCCCCTTGAAGATAGAGGCTACAAATATGTAACAGTTGAAATTGCTTCACACTCAACTGTGATGGGTACAAGAGAAATTGTTCTTAGTGAACTTGGTGAAGCAATAAGAAATGCTGCAGGGATTCAATGAAACAAATTGCAATATATGGGAAAGGCGGAATAGGAAAATCTTCAATATCGTCAAATCTTTCGGTGAATTTAGCTTCAGAAGGATTTGAAGTCTTGCTTATTGGTTGTGATCCAAAGAGCGATAGTACTATTAATCTCTTTGGTGGTAGAAGAATAGATACAGTCTTGGATTTGTACAAGAAAGGTATTACCGATCCAGATAAATTAATTTATGAAGGATATAATGGTGTAAAAGGTGTTGAGGTAGGAGGGCCTGCTGCAGGGGTAGGATGTGCAGGCAGAGGGATTCTTGTTGCATTGAAAACACTGAACAAAGATTATTACCTGGAAAAAGGTTTTGACATAATAATATATGATGTTCCAGGAGATGTCGTATGTGGTGGATTTGCTGGTCCTGCTAGAGAAGGATATGCAGATGAAATTTACATAGTTACAAGTGGAGAATATCTTTCAGTATATGCCGCAAACAATATCGCAAAGGGTCTATTTAATCTCAATGTAAAGATGGGTGGAATAATAGGAAATATGAGGGGCATACCAAGCGAAGAGCAAAAAATTAAATCATATTCTGAAGAGATAGGTTCACAGCTAATAAATGCAGTTGAGAGAAATCCAAAGATATATGAAAGTGAAATTGAAGGTAAAACTGTTCTTGAAAAATACCCAGATGATCCTCTAAATTTAAAATTCAAAGATATCGGAAATAAAATAATTAATAATAAAAAAGCCAAAGTTCCAAATCCCACAACAGATGAAAAGATAAGATCAATAATTGGAGGGTTCTATTGAAAATACCTAGGATTGTAATTTCTGGAACTGCTTCTGGTGTTGGCAAGACTTCAATTTCGTGCGGGATAATGAAAGCACTATCTAAGAAAAAAAAAGTTGCACCTTTCAAAGTAGGGCCAGATTTCATCGACCCAATATACCACAGATTTGCCACGGGTAACTTCTCTAGAAATCTTGATACTTTTTTTATGGAAAAAGATGCACTAATCGAGAATTTTACAAGAGGTGCAGAAAAGAAAGATATAGCAATCATAGAAGGTGTAAGGGGGCTATATGAAGGAATAGACCCTGTTGAAGAAATTGGCTCAACTTCACATGTTTCAAAGATTTTAGAGTCTCCAGTCATTCTAGTGATGAATACCCGTTCATTGACAAAAAGCGCGGCTGCGTATATTAAGGGATTTCAAGCTCTAGATCCGGATGTCAAAATAAGGGGAGTTATCTTAAATCAGGTTAGAGATGATGTCCACTTTCAAAAATTAAAAAAGGCGGTAGAAGTTTTTACAGATGTTGAAGTTGTAGGTAGTATTGAAAGGGGTGCAATATCTTTGAGCTCTAGACATCTAGGACTTGTGCCACTAATTGAAAGAGAAGATAGAGAAGAAGTTATGGAAGATTTAGGGGAACAGATTGAAAACTCTCTTGATATTAATAAAATAAAAGATATAGCAGATGAGGCAGAAGACCTAGAAAAAAAAGAAGGATCTCTGTTTCATATTACTCCTGAATTAAAAAATAATAAAATAACTGTGGGCATACCCTTCGACAAAGCTTTCAGCTTTTACTACAGAGAAAATATAGAAGCCCTAGAAGAAAACGGAGCTAAAATAAAGTATTTCAGACCGACTGAGGCAGAGAATTTACCTGAAGCTGACTGTTATTATATTGGTGGAGGATACCCTGAAATATACCCTGATGCCATATCAAATAATGAATCTTTTTTAAAAGATTTAAAATCTGCTTTTGAAGAATCTAAACCTATATATGGCGAATGTGGCGGCCTAATGATATTATCCAAATATATAGAAGTGGAAAATAAAAGATACCCTATGGCCGGAATATTTGACCAAGGAACATTGATGAAAAAGAGCAAACAGGGTTTAAGCTATGTTATTGCACAGCCTACTAAAAATCATTTCTTCTTGAAAGATATTGTAAAAGGACACGAATTTCATTATTCTAAAATGGAGCCACTGCCCCTGAAACAGGATTTTGCATACAAGATTCTAAGAGGTAAAGGGATTAATGAGGGTAGGGATGGTTTAATAAAAAATAAATGTATTGGTTCATACCTACATGTTCATGTTGGCGGTGCCCCTTTATGGGCCTCTTCTTTCTTAGAAAGTGTTAATCAATAAATCACATTTCAAAACCAGGGGGCATCATTGGCATTTTTCCCTTCATGCCTCTGAGTTGCCTTTTATTCATGCCCTTCAAGAACTTCTTAATCATTGAATATTGATTTAGTAGCTCTTTTACATCTCCCTGATTTGTCCCAGAACCTCTAGAAATCCTTCTTATGCGCTCATGATTAATTATCTTGGGATTTTTCTTTTCCTGCATAGTCATTGAATCCATTATTATTCTAAACTTTGTAAGCTTCTCTTCACCAACTTCAACCATATCTGTTGGAAGATTTGCACCCATTCCGGGAATCATGGACAGCACCTGCTTTAATGGCCCCATCTTGCTTACCATTTCAAGTTGGCTATACATATCAAAGAGATCAAACTTACCAGAAAGTATTTTATCTTTGTCAAGTTTTGAATAATCTTCTGCTTCAGAAGCCTCTTTTACTTTCTCGAGAAGAGTTTCAAGATCTCCAAGACCCAACAAACGAGAGACGAATCTTTTTGGATCAAAAGGCTCGATTGAGTCAATTCTTTCCCCAGTCCCTATGAATTTGATAGGTGCGCCAGTAGCTGCAGCTGCGGACAATGCCCCCCCTCCTTTTGCCGAGCCGTCGAGTTTTGTTACTATTATAGAACCTACATCAGTTGCATTTGCAAATCCTTCTGCTTGAACAAAAGCCTGTTGGCCGATTGTACCATCAATAACAAGTGTTACTTCATCGGGATTTATTGTATTAGAGATTTCTGTCATCTCATCTATTAGCCCTTTCTCCTCTCTATGTCTTCCCGCAGTATCAACAATTATAATATCTGAAGCTTTTTCCTTGAAGAATTTTACCCCTTCCCTTGCTAGTTTTATACTATTCTTTTCATTAGGGTCACCGAATACAGGGATGTTGTTCTCAGAACAGAACTGTTTTAACTGCTCAAATGCGCCAGGCCTCCATGTGTCAGCCCCGACAACTCCCACCTTAAATCCTCGTTTTTGATAAAATCTAGCAAGTTTCCCAGTAGTTGTAGTCTTCCCGCTCCCTTGGATACCTATCATCAGGACTACTTTCCCTTTTTTATCGGGAAGATGTTCCTTTTTGGTATCAGAGCCCATAAATCTTGAAAGCTCTTCATAAACTATTTTTATTATGTGCTCCTTTCTTGACACGCCTTTTGGTAATTTTTCTTCCAGTGCCCTAGATTCAATGCTCTTTGATAATTCAAAGACTAATTTAACATTAACATCAGAAAGTAAAAGTGCCTTTTGAATATCCTTCACAAGCTCTTTTATAAGGGATTCGTCAACTACCCCTGCTTTTGTCAATTTTCTCAATGCACCACTTAGTGCGCCGGAAAGGGAGTCCAAGACCATTCAAACACCTAACTAAAGACATTAATTTTCTTATAAAAAACTAATGGTCAATTTTCTTCTTTAAAGTAATAACAAATGTCCTACCAATAGGTTCTCTCTCGATTAACTCCTTCTTTTCAAGATTTGATAGAATTTTAGTTATTTTGGCCTTTGAAAATCCCGTTATACTTGATAATTTCTTCTGTTTTATCTTTCCACCCTCATTTCTTATTATTTCACATATAGTCATTTCGTCTTCTGAGAGAAGTGAAGGGGGTATCTTGACTTCCACGTTTCTATTTTTCGAGGATCTATACACTAGGAGTATTCCAACAGAAATTAATATTATTAGAACAATTGCCAAAGGGACTAAAATAGACGTATCAAATCCATTATCTGTTACAAGTGAATTGTACTTAATTTTAAACATGGTAGGGGTTGAAGGAGATTTCATCTCCCAAAGAACAATAATTCTTTTTCCATCACTTTGTAGATAGGTGGGTTCTGGAATAATGGCAGATATATCTTCGCTGTTAATACCATAAGCTGGCGGAAGTTTTATCCTAAAAATAAGATTTTTAACATTTGGATAAACTAGTTCCTTCATATACACAAAATCTTTTTTCTTCATCTCTACGGCGTTTGGAATAGTATAAGAAATCTTTATGCTGTTTAATTCGTTTGAATTCAATCTTATAATCTGATTTAGAGGGAGGTCGATCTTTTCATCATTGTACAGTATTTCCAGATTTTTATACCCATTTGGCAGATAAAGATTAAAATCATTTTCATCTTTTGGATATAGAATAATATCGATTGATTCTTTCACGGAATGATCTTCCATTATCTCAACATCTATTTTGAGATAAGTAATTTCTATTTGATTTTCTGCAATAATATTGGAAAAAGATATTGGCAATATTAGAAAAACTAATAATAAAGCGATTAATAAAGGTCTATAAATCAATTTTATTTCTTTTGCCATAACACTACCCAATATTAAAAGATACTATTAATCTTTTTATAATTCTTAGGATAATTTAAAATATAAGATTTTTTGGAACAGAATTATATATAAGGTTTTAGATAAATAATGTTTTAATATTACAATGTTAGGCTATTCTAGGATAAAAGAAAAAATAATAAATTTTTATCGAATCAAGAATAAGATAAAAACAAAAATAAGAAGAAAGGCATTAGTAGAACCGGCCATCGATAAAACAATTAGAGGTGTCAACAATTTCTATGCAACTCTATTAATAATAAATTATAATCTAAGATAAACCGGTCCTTTATTAGTGAATATTCCTCTTAGAGGGCAATCATTGTCGATGTCATTTGGACCCCATCAATATTCCTAATCTTCTCGGTAAGGAACGGATCGAGGTCTTTTAATTGCTCCACATTTACTTTGACGACAATATCATATTCACCGTATACAATATATGCTTCTTCAACTTCCTTCATACTTTTTAGACTTTCAAGAATCTTCTTTTCTTTTCCTGCATCCCCCACGATGAGGGCAAAAGCAACAACCATTATATCACCCATTATAATTATGAATTTTAGATATTTAAAACTTTTTATGGATTGTCTAGAAACGGTTAAAGATATCCTGAATCAATTTAATAAAATTTTCAGGCGCAGAATCCAATTCTACAAATAATCCACTTGCCATAACTATAATCAATACAGATATTGAAGATATCTCTATAGCCTTGTTGGCAAAAGAATTATCATATCTTAATCTCCCACCAATCAAAGGGAAATGGACATGATTTCTCTTATCAAAAGGGAAATACAAAGGCACACCCCAAGCAGTCAGACTGTCCGCGAGCGTATGTGAAAAAACTGCAACTGATGCAACTAATGCACAATCCCAAGTTAAAAAATTGGAAAAAAGGCCTTCAAGTTTGAATATTGAAAGAGATAGGATTAAAATAAAAACTAAAAAGGAAGTAAAAAAAGAGTGGGTAAATCCATTTCGATGTTTTTTAATAAATATGTCAATATCTGGAAGGATCCCAAATATACCTCCAACTATCATAAGGTCACCAAGAGGCAATTCTGGCTTTATTCCTATAACAATTAAAATAAGAATAATGAGTCCTACTGACAGCATCCCCAATGCTATGTGTGTTCTCCTTTTCATATAATTTATTAAAGCAGTTTTTTTATATGATTTGTGCCAAATGGTTTTTAAACTAAGTATTTTGATATCTTTCATGCAAATTATGGTCGCTATACTGCTTTTATGCATACTAGCCGTTTCTCCAATCTCTGCCGAACTTTCTTCACTTATCGTTCCATTAAACGACGGGGATATACCAAAAGAAATAAAGCCCCTACTAAAAGAAGGATACAGGATCTATTTTCAAGGCTTTGAAGAAAATCTCATTGAATTCATATGTTATGATGATAATTCAGCTTCGCTGCTTCTAAATGAATTCTTAAACTCAAGAGGAGGATATAGAATTCAGGAATATGATAACTTTTCTTACAAGAGCCTAAATGGATACTCTTATACATCTACTTGGGGAAAAGGATATGTTCTAAAAAATAAAAATAGAGTATATGTTTTTAACTCACCTTCGGAAAACATGCCAAATCTTAAAATTCTTTTAGAAAATAAATTTGGAAAGGAGTTTCCTTACCACTATTTAGTTTTCTTAATGATACCAATAGGATTAATTCTCTATAAAATTATAAAATAAGCTTTTCTATCTTTTCTGAGATTTCTTTAACTTCTTCCATTTCCATTCCATAAAGCTTGATAGTTTCTATCACAAAACCTCTTTCTTTTGTCCTATCGTATCTTGGGCATTTGGTAAAAAGTGATTTTCCAGTTTTTGGTGTTATTTTTTTGTTTAGTACTTCTAGTGATTTGGTCGGATTTTCATCCCTCACAAATACGGATATAGATTTGGATTCCTTGTAAGGTATGTCAAGTGATGATTTCTGGAATATCTGGGACATATTTCGTAAGTAATATAATTTTTCTTGTGCATTTTCAATTTCATTATTAAGTTTAAGGAAATAGCTTTCCGGAAGCTTTGAAAAGGATAGTATTTTTTCAGATTCTTCAAGATTAATGTCAGAACTGATACCAACAAACCCACCATAACCACACTCCAAGATCTTTGGGCTTCCTGTTGAGCCATATATAACGTCAGCCCAGCCAAAATCTTTATCGGGGAAAACTCCAGATATGTCTTCAACTGAGACAATTCCTTTGTCCATTAATTCTTTGCATATCTCCCGAGAAGGATTTGACCTTATATGGCCAGAAAGAGAAGTAAATAAGAATACATCATACTCTTTTTTGAATTTTGGCATGACCAAACCTTTATCTGTGGGGATCTCAATATATTTTTTTTTCAAAAGTCTAGGAATCTCAATAAAGCCTTTAAATCCACCCTGATCGGGTATCCCGATTTTATTTATATTGGAATCAAAAAGAATAGAGAAAAGACCAAAAGTCGCAGAATTGACAAAATATATTTTGTAATCTTTATTGAGGAATGGTAGTATCCTTTTTCTTAGATTCTGAATAATCTCTTCCATATTTTTTCCACCAATTCTTAACTGTAAAGTTATCTGGTCTTAAAAACTCATTGTTTTCTATAGAAATATCGGATATAACATCAATCCTCAAGGCTTTGATACATTTTTCTGCAGTATCATACCCAACAAGATACCTCTTTTGCGCTACAACGACACCTAATGGATTAATCCTTGAAGTTCTTGAAACTTTATCATCGAGGTCAAAATAGGAAAGTAAAACTGATTTTTTTCTTTTTGATGCCTCGATTAGGTCTCTTGTTATGTTTGGTCTAATGTCCATACTTCTTTCGAATCCCTCTTCTCTAAAGAAATATTCGGTATCCTCTTTTTTAAGCCCAGTCAAGTACCCTTCTTTAATTGATTTAATCTCTGATTTTAAATCGATGTTTTCTGAAGATTTTTCTAGAAAAGATTCTTTCTTTTCGTCATAACCTTCAATATGTATTTGTATAAATATTCCATTCTTCTCCAGAATCTCCCTTATCTTCGGGATATTTTCTTCTTTTATCAAAATAATGTTTGGTTCTATAGATTGCTCAACATAATTTAGTATTCTTTTGTTTATTTCCAGGAAAAGGGGCATATCATTTACTACAAGAAATATACCTTTAAATGCCCTGACTTTGCCATATTTTGAGGCCCAATCTCTCAGTTGGTATATCACATTTTGGGGTATATCGTTAGAAGAATATTTTTTCAAAAAGTTTATTATTTTATCAAGAGAAAATCCAGATTCGATTCCTGTCATTATTGTTTCTGACGTTATTTGGTACAGACTAACAATGTCGGCTTTCTGAATATCTGCAAATCTATTGAGATCAAAAAGTGCAATTTTATCAATCTCTTCGGATAAAACTGATATTTCAAAGTTTGGAGTCATAAAAAGAATCTTTTTCTGCTCTACAGCCTTACTCTTATCATAATAGATTGTTGGCTCTTTAGATATTTTTCTTTCAGAAGTTAAAAGCTGTTTCCCAAATTGAGTAAGTGAAAAAGACATCATTTTTCCATCCTTAAATCCTCCGTCGACAATGCCTAGCCACAATAAATAATCAGCTATTACTTTCTCAAAGAATTTGTCATCAAAATATATCCAGCGATTTTCATCTTTTTCATCAAATAGGGAATTCTGTAATTTTTTTATGAAAGATTTAATGTAGATATTTTTACCCACTTCTACCTTTTTTATAGAATCAAGGACTATCCTAATATTGAGCTCATTTACCCTACTTATGAAAATTTCCTTCCTTTTAAAGCCTTCAATACTTTCTAGGCCAAAGAAGATATACTTAAAGAACAATCGAATTAAGTCTTCATCAGTAATGGGAAGAATTTCATTGATTTTATCTGTAAGGATATATTGATCCCCTGATATTTTAATTAAACCAAAATCTAGTGCAAGACTTTCAATGAATTGAGATCTAGATTCATTCTTTATGTGAAGTTTTTCAATGAATCTCTCTTGGTCTTTTTTGGAAATTTCTTTTTTAGCAGTTAGTTTTAATTCTTCTTTTGCAACAAAGGATAAAAAAAGAATTAGGTCAGATATGAGGAGGTTTTTATCTTTTCTTATCTGTAAATTTTCAAGAGGAATTTCTTCAGGTATCTTTTTGAAAATATTAATTAATTTTTCTTTTAGTATAGAGTTAACAACATATGTCTTAATTATTCCATCCATTCCATCCAAAACTAACAAATTAGTCTCAAGTGTTTTAATAACTTCTTCAAATGTCCAGAAGCTGTATTTTTCTATGAAAATATTCTGAGCGTCTTGCTGCTTTTTGACTCCTCCGGCCATAAGTAAAATACCTAAGAATTCCTTTTCCTTTAGAGATAATGAATTAAATACAGATTCAATATTAGGTTCATTTTCCATTACTTGCTTTAGGTTATCAATGACCTGTTCTTTAGGCGTCGTAATGTCAACTCCCCATGCCTTAAGCGTATTCTCCATCTGTTTTCCAGAGAGTGCCTTAACTTTTTCCCATATGTCCAATAACTCACCTATCGAGTGATTCTGTAAGTTTTTCAAATTTAAATACTTTATAGGGGCATGAAGATTGACACCTTAGACATGCCTCACCATTACATCTTTCAGAGAGTATTCTTATTTTGAAATACCCTTCTTCTATTTTCTCTACCTTTAAAGCTCTTTCGGGGCATACGTTTTCACATTTTTTACAACCGATGCAACCTTCAAATTGTGCAAATAATTCTACTCCAATGTGATCTATGACTTTTAATTCTTCTCCGATGTCAGGTATATCTCTCTTGACAATTTTGTTTATTTGTAAATCACCCTTCACATTTGGCAAAGGTTGAATATTATTTAAAGCAAGCATCTCATTGTATTTCTCTGCTGACATTCCCTGCTCCCAATAAGCAAGTTCTTGTACATAAATATCAGTAAATATTTTTGAAGTTGCAAACATGATGTGTTTACTTCTTATCTTGTCTGCTAATTTTTGTAATTCTTCTAATGTATAGTTACCAACTAATACATCATAAGCTAGAATTAATGAAGTATTTCCAACCTGGTATACCTTTTGTATAGTTGGGGGGATAAGCCCAATCTTTCTTGACTTCATTGCATCGACATAAGTTCCAGATGCACCACACATATACATAGTTTTAACTTCTTCAAGATTAATCCCCGCTTCCTGTGCAAGTGTGAGGTGACCAGCTCGGATGGCTCCAATAGCTTTTCCTGCTTCTTTTAGATCTTCTTCTGTAAAGTAAATATTCTCATCGAGTCTTAATCTTCTAGTTTTAGTGTAAATATAAGGGAGTTCTATAACTCCAGTTTCAAGCCCGGCATAAATTACTGAAACAACCCCTGTACCAGTAATCCCTATAGGTTGAACATTAGATAATTTATTTCCTCTGAACTCCTCCTTCCATAAATCAAGTACCCTAACGCTTTGTGGCATCATATTCTCATCAAGCGCCAGTGTATGCCATCCAAAATCAAGAACAACATCAGATATTGCACCAGGAGACGCAAGCATGCCACAAGAAACTTCTTGTCCCTCTAGTGCTGGGCCTGATGCTGCAGAGCCGGTAAATATCTTATCTCCTACTTTTAATGCCATTTCAGCATTTGTTCCATAATCAGTTACTAAAGATATCTCCTTATTATCTAAAAAATTACTCTTCAACATCATTGCAAGCGCATCTGCACCTATCTCATGCTTTATTGCTGGAGGTATAAATACATCGGCATCAATCCCCTGGATTCCTAAATCTTGAGATGACACTACTTTGGCATTTCTTGACTGAATCTCTATCTTTTCAGCTTCTAAATACTTTGGATCGGCATACGCCAAATCTTTGATGCTAATTCCTTCAAATAATGAAAGCTGAATAGGATTGCCACAGACTGCAATCTTTTCAATGCTACCGAGATCGA
>LNGC01000013.1 GCA_001587715.1 Candidatus Methanofastidiosum methylothiophilum
TATGTCCCCTTCTAAATTAAAATCTTTACCAATAGATTTTATAGAAAGATTTATTTTTCTCTTATTTGCCAATATTATAAAATCCTGAGATACAGTATTTAGTAATTCATTTAGATCAAATCTTTCAATGTTAAGTTTTTGACTATGAAGATCAAGCAAAGTAAATTCTTCAAGTTCTTGGACTAAAGAACTCAATCTTTTTACATTTCTTTGAATCGAATTGATCATTTTTTTGTTATCAGGACCTATTGTATCCCAATTGATATATTCATTGCATAAACTAATTATTGCAAGAGGATTGTAAAGTTCATGGGCTATTGCATCAATAAAATCTTTCTTTGCTTTGTCTGAGTTCTTTAATTGATTGTAAGCTTCTTGGAGTTTTTCTGTTTTATTTTGGACTTCAATCTGGAGAGCTTTATTGAAATTTTCTCTTATTTGAGAAGTAATTCTTAATTTTTCTGTCATTTGGTCCATTTGTTTTGAAAGAATGGCTATTTCATCATCACCTTCAAAACCCATTTTCAAACTAAAATTACCTTTACCAACTTCTTCTGCTTGTCGAGATATTCTTTCTATCGGAATAACAATTTTTTCATTAATATATCTTCTCAAAGAATAATTTATACAGTAATCTACCAAAACAATTAGCACTACTGTAATAACAAATGTTTCAACTATAACAGAATCAAAAGGATACTCATAACTGATAAAGATAATTGCTATAATACTACCTAATCCAATAATTATAATGTTTGTAATATACAATATTTTTATTCTTAAAGAGTCAAGTTTTTCTTTAATACTTAAGTCTGGTTTAAAAAAATCATATTTTAAAACAGCATATCCAAATAAGAACATCATTAAAGAATTTGTGATGGGAAGAACAATAATATTCCCTATTAATTCATCAATACCAAAGATTTCCTTTAATTTTCCAATGTATATTATCGAGTTTAATAAAATACTTGTGGTGATAGGTATCAATGTTCCTATAAAAACGAGTAGATATTTCTGTTTTTCAGAAAAAGAACTATTTGATCTATATGCAATAATAAGCAGATAAAGACCATAAACAAAACAAATTATATAGTATAAAAAGAATATATTAAACATTGGACCATGAATTTGTTCAAGTTTTCCATTAATTAATAAAAGATCTTTGATAAATAAATCTGTTACAAGAGTTAAAGAGAAAAATATACTGATTGCCACTAATAATTCTTCTTTGATCCTTAATTTTATTTTTGAGAGGCTAGAACTCCACATTATATATAGAGTTGGAACCCAAATAACAAAAAATATATTTAATTTGTTCCACAATTGGGGATAAGGTCTTTCTATCAATAATGCATTAGTGATTATTATCCCTGCCATCAAAAAGGCTAGAACAGCAAAGAGCACATTTATTTTCGATTTATAATTAGATTTAAGAGCATATAGCCCCCATGCCAAATTCAAGAAAAAAGTAATAAAAATAAAAGAATACATAATGATCGAATTCTTATTGTGCAAACCAACAGTTAAGTCTTGCCGCTTCAAACCAAAAGTTTGGTTCTGATAAATAAACAGTTCCTGTCCCTTCATTTTCTTTAATATATGTCTTAATTAATTCATGTGTAGTTTTATCCATATAATCACCTACCATCAACTTTTTTGTTGATTAATTTATAAATTTAACTAAAGTATATTGCGAATTTCTCAATTAATTATATCTTTTAGTATACTTTCCCTTTTATTTTTAAATTTCTCAATACTTGAATATATTTTGTTTGAAGCATCTTCAAAGAATTCATTAAGATAATAAAGATTATATGATTTTATAGAATCAATTGCCTTTTTTTGATACTTTAGTGAAATATCAAGAGTCTCCTCTAATATTTTTGTTTCAATAAACGCAGCAGCGATATCCATTACTTCCGCTTTTCCCATATCGACTAAATTCTCATTTTCAAGATATTCAATAGCTTTTACTAGGGGATATGTCATCTGGCCTGAAGTAAAATCATCTTTCCAGCCCAGAACATCGTTAAATAGCTGCATTGAAGTTCCCCAACATTCCATCATTGAAAAAAAATCATTTTTTTTCTTTTCATCTGACTCTTCAAGGTACAAATATGACAAAATCGGAATCCTCAAATGGAAAGCCTTTCTTGCCATTAGCTCATAGTTAAATTTTTTCAGTTCATCTGTCAATAGACCCTTGTAAGCATAATGTTGTTTTTCATATAGAACTGCATTTGAAAAATGCGTTAACGTGTCTTCGAGATCTTTCAAAAATCTTTCATTTCTCCCTATTAGCTTAAAGCATATCTCATACATTTTGAATTCGCATATATTGGATACAAGAAGTAAGTTCCTGTCAATTTTTTCAGGATTATCCAATATATCATCGATGATTCTTAAATGCATTATTCCGTAAACATCGAGATTAGCAAGTTTTCTAGAAACATTTTCTTTATCCTTAATATCAAATCCTTCTGAAAGCCAGTAAGGGAAAAGAAGAAATGTATTGAATCCTTTCATGGAAATCTTGAATTTATCGAGAAAGGAGATTCCTAGATCAGAAATTGGTTTCTCAAGGCCGCCTAAAAACGAATTAACATCATCAAGTACCAGATTAATCTCTTTATCAAAGTCATCAAAAAAAATCATAATATACTTTGAATCCAATCGCTTATATCTTTTATCTCAAAGATGTCAAGAGTGTACACTCTTCTATCCTTATGGGGGATTTCCTCTATGGATTGTTTGAATTCTTTTCCTTTTCCAAATATGTCTCTTGAGTGGTATACTGCCTTATGGACGATTTTGTTCCTATGCGTGAAAAGTGCCCTTACTGTATCTTCAAACAATTCATTAACTTCAAATTTTTTATCTAGTTTAATATGCGCTATAGAAGACCATACTTTTGGTTCAGGATAAAAAGCCGAAGGGGGAACATCTCTTAGGATCTCAATTTCTGAATAGATTTTAGACATAACTGACAATCTGGAATAGTCATCTTCTCCAGGAGTTGAAACAAATCGCCTTGCAAACTCTTTTTGGTACAACAATGTTGCAGTTTCAAAGTTCATTTCAAAAAGTTTGAATGTTATTTGAGAAGATATGGCATATGGGATGCTTGATACAACTGTGTCAAAATTCTTTTCTTCAAACTTTAAGAAGTCGTCACACACAATTTCAACATTGTCAAAATTATACTCTTGTTTTAGAATATTTACAAGATTGGAATCCATTTCGACAGCAACTACTTTGTCGCATACTTTTGATAGTTTTTCAGTTAGAAATCCCAATCCTGGACCTATTTCAAGGACTTTTCCCTTGCCATGTGAGGCCATGAATCTTAAAACTTCATCAGAAATAAGAAAATTTTGAGAAAATCTTTTGGACGGCCTTATATTATATTTATTCAAAAGATAAAAAAGTCTATCTGGTATCATTCCATCTCTTTAGGTGGCCTATTTACAAAAATAGAATATCTGTCAACTTCTTGCATCTCGTTGATTATTCTATTTATAATCATTTTTTTAGGGTCTGGTATAGATGGAACTCTTTCTTTGATATCATTAAATGATTTAAAGGGTCCTTTTTTTCTTTCATCTAGGATTTCATTCATTAATTTTTTTCCTAGTCCCGGTAAAAGCTCAAGCTTGTGGTACCTAATTGATATAGGGCCAGAAGTACTGAAAAACTCAACAAATTTCTGTTCGTTTTCAGATACAATCTTTTCAACAATAAATTTTAATTCACCCTTTGCAGTTGTGCTTAATTCATTGTAGCGAAGCCTTTTTTTAACTCGGGCTATCTTATCTCTTTTGCCTTTACCTATGAAAACTCTTTCATACATTGAAAGATCCTCTGATGGAACTACCTCTAGCAAGGAGAAATAATTTTCACCTATAATATGTGCAATAGGTGTTCTCTTATGGGGTGGAAGATTTTCGCCTGGTAGACCCTGTGGGAGGTAATCCAGGACTATTCCATACTCCTCAAAAACGCCAGTTCTCATCATCATAAATTTCCCTTATTTTTTATATTTTGCAATTACTTCCAATATAGAGTTTATTTCATCTTCGTCCAATATTAGTCTTTCTTTTGAGAATAGTACTTCAAGATCTTTCTTGTCTTCTGGAACTATATCGACTATTTTAATAATATTTTCCTTTTTTAATCTTGGAACTTTTTCATTAAGTTCTGCTGTTACTTTTTCTATATCCTCAATTTCCATCTTGCTGAATTTATTTGTATAATCTAATGAAATTCCTTGTTCATATCCCAATTCGATTTTTTCAGCTCTACTGGAAAGTATCTCTTTTACTTTTGTTATTGGAACAATATCCTCAGAGATTATTTCCTTTCCTATCATGAAAGAACCTCTTCCTTAAAAAACCTGCTTTTTCATGTGTTCAGGTCTTGAAATAACAGTCTTTTCTTTATTTCCATCCATTACAGAAAGAAGATAAGCTGAACCTCTTTTTCCAACTACTTTGCCTGTTTTTCCGTGAAATCTTGGGAAAGGCATGCCTTTGTGGACAGACGGTTCTAAAATAACGTGAACAGAGTCGCCTACATCAAATACCTGAAGGATTCTTGATACTGGAACTTTTCCCCTTGTTCTCACATCTTTTGATAGTTTACCTCTTGTCTTTATTCTGAAACCATGAGATTTTCTAGCCATTATTACACCTTCTCTTCAATACTAATTACATTTAGCAATACACATTTTATATTCTTACCCAATAATTCTGCAATACTGGGATTTGTTCTCTCCTCATCTCCAGAGATAAGTTCTTTTATATAAAGTCCACCATCACAGTATATCTCTAGTGACGAGCAATTTTCCTTAGAAGTAAGAACTTTATAAACCTTTCTAATTCTTGTTTTATCTGATCTCCTATGTATAACCCTGTTAGGAGTTTCTTGATAAATGTCTCTGTCAACAAAATAATCCTCAATTTTTCTCTTTTCCTCTTCATTTAGGCAGATATCTATCTCTGCCAAGTAAGTTTTTCTCATATTGGCATTTTTTATTTTCTCAACTACCTCTTTTTCGACAAATCGGAGCTCTGAGATTCTTACTTTTCCTTCATTTATTTGATTTACTTCTAATTCTAGCTTTTGAAGATCAATATCTCTAATTTTTGGGGATTTTATTTCTAGAACAAAAGGTCTACCGTTCCCAAGCATTAAAACATCGATGTCTTCTCTTCCTGCCCCATGAAAAGACGAGTCCGCACCTTTAGTTTCTTCTAAAAATATTTTGGATATCAGTTCCTCAACACTTTCATCATACATTTTCCCAGTATGGCCGCACTTTGGGCATCCACGACCTTTGCACTTTGTACAAAACCATTTTGTCTGTGGGATTCCCCTAAGTAGCTTATTATATCGACCATAAATAAATAATGGATTAATAAAATACTCCACTTTTGAATCGTAAGGGTGCAGAAGTATAGTTACGTCTTCTTTTTCTCTTTTGAAATCCTTCCCTATTATTGCCCCTACCTTTTTTCCCAGTTCCCTGTTAAGCTCTTGTTTGATACTTTCTTGATACTGAAGATTGTATTTTTCTTTGATCATTTCCTCTTTTTTTATTATTTCTTCTGGGATTTTTGTACCAGCATGGAAAGTAAAAAATTCGAAATCTGGTGATATATTTTTTAAAATATCTTCAGTTCTTTCAAATATATTGTCACAAAGAAAACAAGGATTTTGTCGACTGAGAGCAGGATTTAGATCGGGATTCAAGCAATTCAATAAATTCCTTATTACTTCCCCTCTTCTCTCATTAGTAGATATTGAAATTTTTCCAAACTGTCTTCCAAGGCAGTGATTACAGAGAATAAACTCTCCTAGAATCTCCTTAGAAGTTTTCAATATCATGTAATCTTTATCTCTTTAAAGTCCCTTAAAGGATTTGTCAATTAATCCATAACAAATCTGTAATTTCTTCACTATCTCGTGCTCAGTTGCAGAGTCTTTGTGGAAAGGGATGCTTTCAAATCTTTGAAGCAATGAATTGTATTTGTTTTGAGCTTCCCATATCTTGGAAAGCAGGACTTCTCTGTCCCTGTACATTTTAATAAATTCTGAGCATCCTTCTTTTATTTCCATGATATCTCTTTCATACTGTATTTCGTAGTCTATCTGTTTTATGAGGTTCTGGCACTGTTGAATCCTTTCCTTTAGGAGTTCTTGCGATTTCATATCCAGTTCATTTTCAAACTGTTTATAATTTGCAACTATGTCCTTGTATTCCCCTATCATTGCCATAACAAGTGCCTTGTCGGATGGCTCAACATAGGAATATCTTGTAATAAAGCCCCCAATCTTGTTAACAATCTTATCGATTTTGCTCTGGACAATCTCTTTTTCGGCATCTTTTATTCTATTGCTAAATTCAGACATTAATGCTTCTATTTCGAGCCTTAACTGATCATCATATTCTAGTAAAAGTCCCTGCTTCTCTTTTATTAGTGTCTGGTACTCATCTTTAGCTTCAGCTGTGCTTCTTAGAACTTGTGCGAAACTGTACTTATCCAATAATCCTTTAACCCTTCTAATAAAGTATTGAAGTTCCTCTTCTTTCACTATCTCTGCGTGTTCTACTCTTTTCTTGAGTCTGGCTAGGATTTCATCAATTTCGTCTCTTTTGTCTTCAGCTATTATTGACAAGATTTCATTTCTTGTTTTTATTAGGTCTTTGTAAAGATCCCTTACTTCAAAAAGGTTAGAGTTAATATATCCTTGATCAAATTTAATGTCAAAAGTCTGTGCTCTTCTTAAAAGTATATCAATTTTTTGGAGTTCGTCTCCCTGCACGTCTTTTAACTTTGCGCTTATTCTTTCTATCTTTCTTTCAATCTCAATTTCTTGTTCTGAATTTGCAAATACTATAATGTCCTCTTTTTCCTTCAGAAGACTTTGGAAATCTTCCTTTGCTTTTACCAAATTGTCCAGTATCTTTTCTTCTGTGAAATCTCCCATTTTCTTATTCAGGTATTCAATAAATTCATCGACATAACCCTTTTTTCCATCTTCGATTTCTTTAATTCTGTTGTCAAATGCATTAAGATTAACATTTATTGCCTTTTCAAGTTCGTAATCAATTCCTACTGGGAGATTTTTTTGCTCTCTTCTAAGGCTGTTGTAAAGAATAACTGCTTCTTTGATATTGGCATCGATGTGTTCCTTGGGATATTTCTCTAATATATTAATGGTCTTCTCAAGGAAACCCTCAAGTATTTTGATTTTAGCTTCTTCAGTTTTGATTACTTTTTCCTGTATCTCAGACAAATTACTTTCAATTACAATCTCAAGGTCGGCAGGCAATCTTCTTTTTTCTTCAAGAAGTTTGTGATACATTTGTCTAGCAGATTCTAAATCTGTATTAATTTTAGAATAATCAAATTCTTCTAAGGCCTTGTAAGAATTTTCTAAAAAGTTCTCAAGTTCTCTCTTCTTTATAGCTTCAATATTTTTAACTCTCAAATACAGATCGTTTAAGTTTTTTTCTATGTTTTTACTAAGCTCACTAGAGAATCTTGGGTATAATCTTTCCATATCTCTTGACAATGCAACATAAGTCCTCTCTGCTTCGGATAAATTTCCAGTAATGTACTCTTCAGTATATTTTTCAAGGGCCCTCCCGGTTCTATCATACACAAAAGAAAGATTTTCAATTTCTCTTTTTTCAACGTTTTCTATTGTTGAAAGCAAGGTATTGATTGAGTTACTAACTTTCTCTTCAATTTTAGAGTCGATTGTTCCTTTCAAAGTGGGTCTTATCTTGCTATATTTTTCATATACTGCCCTTGAATCTAGAGGATTTTCTAATATATATTGTTCTGTAAAAATAGGGAGAAGCTTTTCAACTTCGTCAAGTATGGTTAAGAGATCCATTCTCTTTCTATCTTCTATTTCTTTTATCCTCTCATTTAAAATTTTTAGATTATTATCAATAAGGGTGGCCCTTCCACCTTTAAGTTGTTTCTTCTTTTCAATTAAAGAATTGTAAATCTCCCTAGTTTCATCAAAGTTATCTGAAATGTATCGATCATTCAAATACTTGTTTTTTTCTTCAATTTCTTTTAAGAATATTTCATAATCTCTTTTCAGGAAGTTCTCTGTTTTTTCAATCTTTTCTTCAATCTTTGACAAGTATCTGTTAATCTCACTTTCAATCTCAGGGGATATGTTTTTTGGAAGTTTTTTATTTTCTACATCAAGAAGTGAAAATATTTCAAGGACTTCAGTGTAATTGTTAAGAATATACTCTTCTGTAAAGGTTTCCTCTTTATTCTTTACTTTTCTTAAAAAATTAAGGAGAGTGAGTTCCTGTTCTTTTTCAGTTTCATCAATCCTATGTTTAAGCTCTAATAAATTTGAATCAATTTTTTTCTGGATGTCCCACACAATTACTTTTAGTTCGTCAATATCGTCATATATTTTTTGTTCTTCCAATTCAGTTCTTTCTTTCTCACTAACGATATCGACATTTTCAATAATTTGCTGGAGTTTTTCTTCAAACTTTTCAATTTCCCACTGTTTAATCGCTTCAACATTGTGTGATTTTAATTTATCGAGAAATTCTTTGTATCCGTCAAGTAATCTAGATACTTCTACAATTCTCTCTTCATTAGATGTTTCAATTTTGGATATCTTCTCAGCCAATTCATCTATTTTTCTGTTTTCAAATGGCATAATAATAACACCAAGGCTATTTTATTATCGTAATATTTTTTATTTATTTTTACTGTTTTTATATATTTCTGCAAGGCTTAATAGATATTCTTCTTCGGCAAAGTGTAAATCTGCAGGCACAACTAAAGTATGTGGTGGCAAGCCATAGAATTCATTATCAAATTTGGCCAATTCGTATATATCGCCATATAATATTCGTTGAGTATCGTGGCTAATTCTCGAAATTATAATAATTTCTTTAATTTTCCGGTCTTCATCAATTTTTATTAATATATCTATGGCTTCTTTTGGATTCATAAAGAGATTTTTCTCTCGCTTTACATCAAGCAACAGCATTGTATGGAGATTTCTTTCTTTATTTTCAATTACAACATCATAAAAACTTCTAGGAAAGTAATTTTCTTCGGGATATGGTATACTGGCAGTTTTTCCAAATCTATAGATATGAAGACCTGTTTCAGCAATCGCTGAATAAATCGAGGAGGCGTGAAATATTTTTGTTTGAACTCCATTTTTCATTGCTCTTAACAGAATATCTGTATGAGTTGTCGCAACAAGAGGATCTCCAGATACAAGAAGTGCAACATCTTCCGATTTTGCAATTTCCAAAAAAGTGGGAATCTTTTCTATATCTTCTCTGGAAAGGGGGATCACTTTTTTATTTAGGGCCTTTTCTAGCCACAGAAGATCAAAATCAAAATAATTGGTGTAAGTATCCACGTAAATATTTTTGATATTATTTAATAATTCAAAGGCTTTCAACGAAAGGTCTTTTTCCGATAGCCCAAGGCCTATAAGGTATAACATCTATATTGCAATAGTACTTTAAATATAAAAGATTTTAGATTCGATTTACTATATTTTTAAATAAATAGAAATTTTTATTAGAATTAATTTTTCAAAAAATATAATAAAAAATAAAATAATATTAATATCTGAGATATTTTTGGAATTCCCAGTCGGTAACATACATTGAGTATTCTTTCCAGACTTTTTTCTTGTGTTCAATGTAATTTTCGTATATATGCTTTCCAAGGGAGTTTCTTACAACCTTATCGTTTTCTAGTTCTTTTATAGCCTCTCCAAGGTTTATTGGTAAGGTTTCTATGCCTCTTTCCTCCAACTCGGCCATTGATAACTCGAATAAATCATAGTCAACTGGTTCAGGAGGCTCAATCTGATTCTCAATACCATCCATCCCTGCTTTTAACATAGCTGTAAATGCAAGGTAGGGGTTACATGTTGGGTCAGGAGATCTAAACTCTAATCTCAAAGCCTTTTCATTAGTTGGGTCGTATCCTGGTAATCTTACGAGAGTTGTTCTGTTAGCCCATCCCCATGAGATATAAACAGGAGCTTCATATCCTGGAACTAATCTCTTATAGGAGTTAACAGACGGAGAGCAAATAGCTGTAAGGGCTTTAGCATGCTTTAAAATTCCGCCTATGTACCATCTACCCTTGTCGGACAAATTCTTTGTCTTTGGGTCGTAAAATATGTTTCTACCGTTTTGGAATACACTTTGGTGGCAGTGCATACCGTTTCCAGCTTGACCGTAGAATGGTTTTGGCATATAAGTGACTACAAGCCCCTCTTTAGCGGCTATATTTTTTACTACTTGTTTGTATGTGATAACGTCATCTGCTGCTTCAAGAGCACTTTCCTTAAATCTAAAATCAATTTCGTGCTGACCGTCACCTACTTCGTGGTGAGTGATCTCACTTTTAACACCCATCATTTGCATGTATAATCCGGCTTTGTTTCTGATTTCTTCCCCTAAGTCAAGAGGTGAAAAATCTGCGTATCCTCCTGAATCATGTGGTACAAGTTTCCCATTTTCTTCTTTTAATAGGTGAAATTCTATTTCTGGTCCAACATAAAATTCCATTTTATCTTCTGCAAGCTTTTGTATTTCTTTTTTCAAAAGACTCCTTGGGTCACCCTCAAATGGTTTCAATGTTGTTGGGTAACATACATCACAGATTATTCTTGCTTCATCAAGCCATGGGATTATCTTGAATGTGTCTGGATCGGGCATCAAAACACTATCACTGTGGGATATATCTGTAAATCCCTTAATCGAAGAACTATCAAAACCCATTCCAGATTCAAATACAGAGTCTAGAAGGTCTACAGATATTGAAAAGTTCTTTGGTATCCCAAGCATGTCCACAAATTGCAATCTTACGTATTTTATGTTCTTTTTCTTAATTTCATCCTTTACCTGCTGTCTGTCCATTTTATTCCTCCAATATTAATTTTTATATTTACCCATTTGTCTAGGTATTTGATAGAAAAAAGAAGTATCATCTAGTATTTAATACTTACTGATATTTAATGGCTAATTTAGGTCTAATAAGGACTAAAAAAAAGATAAAATGGCCTAAAATAATCAAAAAAAATTAAGTTATAAAGATTAGTTCGTCTCTCCAGTCATCTCTTATTCTTCCGTTTTTAATGTTTAACATCGGCAGATAGTTATGGAAGAATCTTATTGGGTCTGAAAGTCTTATTGTCTGAACATCTTCAATTGAATCGGGGCCGTGATTTTTCTTCAACGATGGAACTATTATTTTGTTAAAGTTTTCTACTATATCTTCGTCTCTTTCTCCTTCTAAAATCATTACAAGAGCAACCCTTCCATCGACTTCGGCAAGGAATGATTGGTATATATGTTCGGTGAAGACAGTTCTTACGTTATTTTCTTCATTAATCTCTCGAATAAACTGAGTGTATGGTAGGCCCAGTTTAAATTTAATTATATATAGGTGTCTAGCATTTATTCTACCGATACCTGATTTGTCCAGATTTACATTTAGATAGTAATGTATAATTCCCTCTTCTTCTAATTTTTTCCTTTTTCTATATACTGTTCTTACCGGAACTCTTGTAGCCTTACTTATTTGATTATCACTACTTCTGGGATTTCTTATTAAAGCCTTGATGATTAATTTTTCCTGCTCATCTATAGTCCTTCCCCTTAAGATACAAATATCTTTTACCATAGTAATTCCTCTATTTCATGCCAGAATAAATTATTATCATACCTAATCAGTATATAAAATTAACTATTATGAAACATTATTGCCATAATCTAGATATTTAAGAATATATTGAAATTAACCAATAGCAAAATATTTATAAGAGATTTAGGCACTTGTAATCATAGTCGTGATTATATGAAATCATTGGATCAAGTTGATGTCGAAATTTTTAATGCTATTGAAGATGAAAAAAATCGTCAAAGTGAAGGACTTGAACTTATAGCAAGTGAGAATTTTACAAGCAACGCAGTTCTTGAAGCGCAAAGGTCAGTTATGACTAATAAATACGCCGAAGGTTACCCTGGAAAAAGGTATTACGGCGGATGTAAATTTGTTGATGTTGCAGAATCTCTAGCAATTGAAAGGGCAAAAAAACTTTTCAAAGCAGACCATGCAAATGTTCAACCACACTCAGGCACACAAGCAAACATGGCAGTCTATTTTGCATGTTTAGATGTTGGAGATACGGTACTTGGGATGGATCTATCATGTGGGGGTCATTTGTCACACGGATCACCTGTTAACTTTTCTGGAAAATTTTACAACTTTCAATTTTATGGTGTTAATAAAAATACCTATAGGATTGATTTAAACGAAGTAAGACAAAAAGCCATTGAGTTAAAACCTAAACTTATCGTAACAGGAGCTAGTTCCTATCCAAGAGAGATAGATTTCAAAGGATTTAGAGAAATTGCAGATGAAGTCGGTGCTCTTTTGATGGCAGATATGGCACACATTGCAGGGCTCGTTGCATGTGGATTCCATAAATCTCCCGTTCCTTACTGTGACTTTGTAACATCTACGACCCACAAAACTCTAAGAGGCCCAAGGGGAGGATTAATACTTTGTAGGGAAGAACACAAAAAAGCAATCGATAAAGCCGTATTCCCCTTTGCCCAAGGTGGCCCAATGATGCATACAATAGCAGCCAAGGCAGTTTGCTTCAAGGAGGCGATGGGAGAAGATTTTATCAACTACCAAAGACAAACTGTAAATAATTGTAAAGTTTTATCTGAAGAACTTATGTCACTTGGATATGAACTTATTACGGGAGGAACTGATAATCACTTACTCTTGATGGATTTAAGAAATAATAACATTACGGGAAAAGAAGCGCAAGAGTTATTGGAGAGTGCAGGTATTACAGCAAACAGAAATGTTATACCCTATGATCCAAAGCCACCTAATGTTACATCAGGCCTTAGACTAGGCGTTCCTGCAATTACCTCTAGGGGAATGAAAGAGCCCGAAATGAAACAGATAGCTGGAATGATTAATAGAGTTCTTCAGAAGAAGGACGATTGCACACCCGAAAAAGTAAGAGCGGAGGTAAGGGATCTCTGCAAAAAATTCCCAATTAATCTATGACTACAATGACACTTGATGGTAAGGCTTTATCTCTTAAGATAGCAAATGAGCTTTCAGAAATAGTTACAGAATACAAAAAAAGAGGCCTTCACCCCAAATTAGCAACTGTTTTAGTGGGAAGCGACCCTGCATCCAGAGTATACGTTAATCTAAAGAAGAAGGATTCAGAGAAGATTGGGATAGACTATGAAGAATTTTATTATAATGATATTCCTGAAGAGGATCTTCTTTTGTTAATAGATACATTGAATAAAAGAAAAGATATTCACGGCATTCTAGTTCAATTACCTTTACCAAAACATATTGATAGCAACAAAATATTGGAAAAAATTGACCCATTAAAAGATGTTGATGGATTTAATCCAATTAATGTTGGCAGAATACTTCTAAATATATCTGACTTATTCCCGTGCACACCCAAAGGCATAGTTAAAATTTTGGACGAATATAATATTCCAATAGAAGGTTCAGACATAACAATAATTAATAGGAGCAATCTTATTGGAAAGCCTTTGGCAGCCATGATGATAAATAGGGGTGGAACAGTTACTGTAGTTCATACCAAAACAAAGAACTTGAAAGAAAAGACAAAAAATGCAGATATAATTATAGTTGGAGTTGGGAAAACAGACTTTTTAACTGCAGATATGGTAAAAGAAGGGGCAGTTGTAGTTGATGCCGGTATTACTCGTGAAGTAGATGGCATTAAAGGTGATGTCAAGTATGATGAAGTTAGTAAGAAAACATCATACATAACTCCAGTTCCAGGCGGTGTTGGCCCTATGACCAGGGCAATGCTTCTGGAAAACCTTATAATCTGCTTCTTAAAACAGAACGACTGTGCAAGATGATTTTTTAGAGTCGCTAAAGCTTATTGGTTCTAAACCGGGACTTGAACGATTAAATTCTAAACTTGGACTTGAAAGGATAAGATTCCTTCTTGAAAAAAGTGGAATAGTTTGGGAAGATATTCCAGTAGTCCATATAGCGGGAACAAATGGTAAAGGTTCCGTTGTCACTTTTATTTCTGAAATACTGTCCCAATCCAACTACAAAGTCGGATCTTACATTTCTCCCCATCTGATTGACATCTATGAGAGGATAAAAATCAGAGATAAGAATATCCCTTCAAAAGATTTTGATGAAATACTCTCAGAATTAAAATCATATTGTGAAGAAGCAGAGAAACTAATTGGCATAGGTACTCCTACGTTTTTTGAAGTTCTAACAGCTATATCAATTATTCATTTTGCCAAAGAGAAAGTTGATGTAATAGTTTCTGAAGTTGGTCTGGGGGGGAGGCTGGATGCGACGAACGTATTAAATGGCAAGGCTGTTGCAATAACAAATATATCACTTGACCACCAGGAAATACTGGGCCATAGTAAAGAAGAGATACTAAGTGAAAAAGCCGGAATAATAAAAAAAGGATCTTTAGTTTCTTCTTGTGTGGACTTGGAATTGGCACCTTTGTTGGAAAAAATCTGTTTTGAGAAAAGTGCCAAATTAAAATTATTTAATAGGGATTTTAGAACAATTGAGAAAAAAATGAACTTTGATGGATCGGTTTTTGATTACTATTCTAGTAATAATGTTTTCAAAGATCTTGAAATTAGGATGATTGGAAGACATCAAATAACAAATGCGGCATGTGCAATTAGTTTGGCTGAATCTATGTCTTTGTTTGGATTTGAAATAAAAGAAGATTCCATCAGAAAAGGTCTTGAAAAATCTATTTGGCCAGGAAGGTTCCAAATATTAAGAAAAGATCCGATGATTCTAGTAGATGTTGCACACAATACAGACGGTGCAAAATCTCTTTCTGAAACTTATACTAATTTATTTACAGATTCAAAAACACTTTTACTTGTTGGGATATCTGTAGACAAGGACATTGATGGAATTCTTAAAGAATTTTCCAAAATATCAAAAAGAATAGTCTTGACAACAATTCCTCCAAGATGTGCTGATATAAATACGCTTGAAGAAAAAGCTAGGAAATATTTTAAGGAAATTAATTCTTTTGATGATCCTCTTCTAGCTTTTGATTATTGTGCGTCAAACCTTAAAAAAGATGAAAAATTACTAATTACTGGGTCTATATACATAGCCGGATACATATTGAAAGGAAGGAAATTACTTGGCAGTTGAAACTAAAAGATTATTCTTTGGCTCGATGTTGGGCTTCTATAAGTCATTTTTTCACGGTTTCACAATGGTTCTCTTTAGTATATATTTTACTAAGTTAGGAATATCTCTACTACCTTATGCATTATTATTTGTTATAGGTGATGGTGTTTCATTCTTCCTTAAACCTGTAATAGGAGTTTTATCTGATAGAATTGGAGAGAGATATCTATTACTAGTTGCTTTGATATTATCTTCAGTATCTGCTTTTCTCATATCCTTTACGAATAATATCCTCTACTTGGCACTGCTTCAAGTCTTAGTTGCAGTTTCGCTTGCTACTTTCTTAACTGTAGTTATAATTTTCTCGCTAAGACCTATAACACAAAAACCTGAGAAGAAAGTCAGTATTTTTGGCGGAGTTTCTGGATTGGGTTGGGTATTTGGTCTTTTGCTTCCTGGAATATTTGTTGATATTCTAGGATTAAAAGGAGCTTTTTACTCGTTATTTTTAATAGGAGTTTCTATTTCAATTATTTATCTATTTTTGATGAAGGAATTCAAATTTGAATTAAGGGAAAAGAGTTACCCATCACTCCAGACACTGAGAAAAGTGATAGATCCATTAGTATACAAGACATTTGATATTGCAGTGTTTACGGCATTTTTGATATTCTTCGTACGATTTGCAATAGGAAAACTTGGAATGGCCGGATCTATAGTCTCTTTGATTGTTGCATTTGAATCGCTTGTTTTTGGTGTTTCTGAAATTCTCATAGGACGTTACGCAAAAGTTGAAAGTAAAAGACTGTGGATTAAATGGGGAGCATTAATCCATATAACTGGTATTGTATTCTTAGTTCTTTCCAATAATATAGCCTTATTCTTTTTAGCATCAGGACTTATTGGATTGGCCGGGGCATTCATAGATGTTTGGTGCTATTCCTTCCTGTGTGAAGCAATAGAAGTATCAAAAAGAGGAACATTGTTCTCAACTTTTTCACTAAGCCAGGACCTTTCTACAATAACAGGTTCTAGTCTTCCAGCACTTGCATCTTTTTTAGCAATAAATCCGTTTGCTTCGATGATACTCTTTCCAGCAATAATACTTGTTTACTCTTTTAAACGCAGCTAATGAGCCTACTATCTGTAATTATCATGTCCATTTTTATATCGTGCTTTTGAACAGGCAAAGAATCAAAAACTTGAAATTCATAGGCAAGGCCCACTTTAAGACCATTAGAATCCAGTAAGAATCTATCAAAATACCCTCCGCCTCTCCCAAGTCTTTCACACCCAATTCCAAATGCAAGGCCAGGAATAAAAAGTATTTCAATATTTTTGGGATTTATAACTTTAGTATGTTCATTTGGTTCTAGTATATTGAAGTTCCCGACTATTAGGTCATCTAAATCTTCAATTTTTCTTATTTCAAGAGAATTATTACTTTTTTTAGTCAAAGGGGCGCATACTGTTTTCCTAAGACTTATTGAGTGAGTGATCAACTCAATTGTATCGACTTCTTTATCCTTTGAAACATATGTAAGAATGGTCTTTGCCTTACAATAATCCTTAAGCCCATAGATATTATTCCTTATCTTTTCATCCATTATACTCTTTTTAACATAATCCAGGTTGGCCATTTCTTCTTTAATCCTTACTCTTAACTCCGACTTAGAAAGCATAAACTAAATAACGAAAACTTTTTAAAAAGATTTACAATTGAATTTGAAATCAAGATGATTAAGATGGAAAGTGATATCGACATAGCAAAAAAAGCAGATATCTGGCCAATAGGAAAAATCGCCGAAAAAGCAGGTATTAGTGATAAATGCCTTGAACTTTACGGAAAGCACAAAGCAAAAATAGATTTGTCGATTCTAAAAACAACTGAAAAGAATACCAATGGCAATTTAATTTTAGTTACGGCAATGAATCCAACACCTTATGGTGAAGGAAAAACACTTACAACTATTGGATTGGGCCAAGCTCTAACTCTTCTTGGGAAGAAGACAATGATAACTCTAAGAGAGCCCTCAATGGGCCCCGTGTTTGGTGTAAAAGGTGGGGCGACAGGTGGTGGGCTTTCACAGATCCTCCCAATGGAAGATATTAACTTACATTTTACAGGGGATATTCATGCTGTCCAAGCTGCACATAATCTCCTGGCAGCAATGCTTGATACCCACATACTGATGGGCAATGAACTTGACATTGATATTAATAATATTGTTTGGCCCAGAGCCATCGATATGAATGACCGGGCCCTAAGGAACATAGTCATTGGGCTTGGTGGATCTGGAAATGGTATACCTCGTGAATCTAAATTTATTATTACCGCAGCATCAGAGATAATGTCAATTGTATGTCTCTCAAAGGATATAATGGACCTTAAAGAAAAACTCTCAAACATTACCGTTGCATTTGACAGGAAAGGCAATCCCATAAATGCAGGTAAATTAAAAGTAGAAGGTGCGCTTGCAGCTATATTAAAGGACGCACTTAAACCAAATCTTGTCCAGACAATTGAACACACACCCGCCATTATACACGGTGGGCCTTTTGCCAATATTTCAATTGGTACAAATTCAATAATTGCGACAAATATTGCACTTAAATTGGCCGATTTTGTTATAATTGAAGCGGGATTTGGCGCTGATTTAGGTGCAGAAAAGTTCCTCAACATCGTTTCAAGAAAAGGTAATTTTTCCCCTTCTGTAGTTGTTTTAGTTGTCACATGCAAGGCAATAAAATACCATGGTGGTTTAAAAGATATTATTACTTATCATGATGAAGAAGCTTTCTTAAAAGGTCTAAAAAATGTTGAAAAACATATTGACAATCTCAAACTATTTGGAGTTCCAGTCGTTGTATCTATAAATAAGTTTAATTTTGATAGAGACCAAGAAATTGAAATGATAAAGTCTCTTTGTGCAAAGAAGGAAGTTCCAGTAGCATTATCCAAAATGTTTTCTGAAGGGGGCAACGGTGGTATAGATCTTGCAAATATAATATTAGAGCTGTCAAAACAAAAGAACAATTTCAAGCCACTTTACGAACTAGATGAAGATATTGAAAAAAAGGTAGAAATAATTGCTAAAAAAGTATATGGTGCAAAAAGAGTAATATTTGAAACTAAACCCAAGAAAAAAATTGAATTATATAAAAAACTTGGATATGGTAATTTGCCAGTATGCATAGCAAAGACCCAAATGTCTTTATCAGATGACAAGAATTTAATTGGCGTTCCACCTCCATTTGATCTTGAAGTGACAGATGTTGAACTTGCAAGCGGGGCGGGATATATCGTCATAGTTTGTGGAAATATTACCTTAATGCCTGGGCTTTCAAGTACCCCCGCAGCAGTAAAGATGGACATAGATGACAAAGGAAACATAAAAGGCCTACTTTAGGATTAGTACTTATGGTATTTATGTCCTTAATAGGTAGTATTTATTCATTTTCTGGCTTAAAATGGCCAGTTATTAATAGAAATTAATATATATATTTTCTTTTAAGCTTTTATTATGAACAAATTTCCGAGAGAAAAGGATATTTCAGGCTGTTCTATATTCGGATTAATTAATACTGACGGGGAAAAGGTCAGTGGCAGTGTCATAACAGAAGCTATTTCTGTTCTGCATGATAGGGCAAATGGCTTAGGTGGCGGATTTTCTGGCTATGGGATATATCCTGACTACCCAGATGATTATGCGTTTCATTTATTTTTTGATTCAGTCAAGGCAAAAGAGGAAACTGAAGAGCTAATCAATAAACATTTTTTAATTGAATACGATGAAAAGATTAGAACTGATAACTCTATTAATCTTCCCAATAAACCATTATTGTGGCGATATTTTGTCAAAAATAGGAATATTTTGTCCAAAGATTCCGAAAGAGAAGAGACTTTCAAGGCTGTAATGGATATTAATAATAACATTGAGGGGGCATATGTAATTTCTAGCGGAAAAAATATGGGTGTATTCAAAGGCGTGGGGTACCCTGAAGACATTAGTAAATTCTATCGTCTTGAAGACTACAGTGGCTACATATGGACCGCCCATGGAAGGTTCCCCACCAATACCCCCGGGTGGTGGGGAGGAGCACATCCTTTTGGATTACTCGACTGGACTATAGTCCATAATGGTGAAATCTCTTCTTATGATACTAACAGAAGATATCTTGAAATGTACGGTTACAAATGCAATCTTGTAACTGATACAGAAGTAATAACTTATCTTTTTGATTTTTTAGTTAGAAAGAATAATCTTACTTTGCCTCTTGCATCTAAGATTCTTGCAAGTCCAATGTGGGTGGATATAGACAGAATGGAAGAAAAAAAGAGAGAATTGTTGAAGGCATTGAGAATGACTTATGCAGGAGCCCTCCTCACAGGGCCATTCTCAGTTATTTTAGGATTTGAAAATGGTATAATGGGTCTTGGAGACAGATTAAAACTAAGGCCACTTCTTGTAGGAAAAAATGAAAATACAGTCTATATGTCAAGTGAAGAATGTGCAGTAAGGAAAATTTGCCCTGATCTTGATTCAGTTTACAGGCCAAAAGGTGGAGAGCCTGCAATAGCTTTGTTGGATGGTAAATATGTCTAGTGTTATCCCTGAATTTATTGTAGATAAAAATGAAGACAGATGCATCAAATGCAAGGTCTGCGTAAGGCAATGCTCTGAAGAAGTCTTCAAGTACTTTGAAGAGTTTGATTTAATTCGTATTTACAATGACAAGTGTGTTGGATGTCATCGATGTGAAATGATGTGCCCAACAGATGCTTTAACTATCACTAAAAATAATGCCCTTTACAAAGAAAACTTTCATTGGAGTTCATACACTATTAACAGTATAAAAAAACAGGCTGAAACTGGGGGTATGATCCTCACAGGTAGTGGTAACGATAAGGCTTATGTTTCTTACTGGGACAGAATGTTACTTGATGCATCGCAAGTTACAAATCCTCCGATAGACCCTCTAAGGGAACCTATGGAATTAAGGACATATTTGGGTAAAAAACCCGATAGAATTACTCTCAAGGAAGAAAATGGTGAAGTATCTCTTGAGACTAAGCTATCTCCCCAGATAAAACTTGAAACTCCAATAATGTTCTCTGCAATGTCTTATGGCTCTATTAGTCTCAATGCTTGCGAATCTCTTGCATCTGCAGCCTCTAAACTAGGTACATTTTATAACACTGGGGAAGGAGGCCTCCATAAAAAACTTTACAAATATGGTAAAAATACCATTGGTCAGATAGCTTCAGGCAGATTTGGCGTTGATACAGATTATTTAGATACTTGTGCGGCAATTGAAATTAAAATAGGCCAAGGTGCAAAACCTGGTATTGGTGGCCACCTCCCTGGAGAAAAAGTTACGGTAGAAATATCTGAGACAAGAATGATTCCTTCAGGTACAGATGCTATATCTCCTGCACCACATCACGATATATATTCCATTGAAGATCTAAAACAACTGATTTCTCTAATCAAGGAAGCAACTAATTACGAAAAACCTGTTTTTGTAAAAATAGCAGCCGTTCATAATTCTGCCGCTATCGCATCTGGGATTGTTAGGGCAGGTGCAGATGTCATTGTCATTGATGGATTTAGGGGAGGTACAGGAGCCGCACCCTCTGTTATCCGAGATAACACAGGCATTCCTATTGAAGTTGCACTAGCAGTTATTGATCAAAGATTAAGGGACGAAAGTATACGAAATGAAGTTTCAATTGTGGCTGCAGGTGGGATAAGGTCAAGTGCGGATGCTGTCAAAGCAATGGCTTTAGGTGCAGATGCAGTATACATCGCCACAGCAGCATTAATTGCTATGGGTTGCACACTATGCCAGAAATGCTACAAGGGAAAATGCAACTGGGGCCTTACAACTCAAGATCCAGTATTAACAAGAAGATTAAATCCTGAACTAGGGTCTCAAAGATTAACAAATCTTGTCAACAGCTGGAATCTTGAAATTAAAGAAATTCTTGGTAGCATGGGGATAAATGCAATTGAGGCTCTCAGAGGTAACAGGCTTAGGTTGAGGGGAGTAGGACTTACAGAATTGGAATCTAAGATACTGGGCATTGAGCATGCGGGGATGTGAGCATGAAAAGAAGAATAATATGTAATGAAGATTTCTGCATTGGGTGCAGATTATGTGAAGTTCACTGCAATGTAAAGCACTCTAAATCGAGGGATATAATTTTAGCATATAAGTATGAAAAAGAAAAAGAACCTTCAAGGATGACATTTGAACAAAAAGAACAAGTATGCGGGTCAATTGTATGCATGAATTGCAAGGATCCTCTATGTATCAAAGCATGTTCAATGGGGGCAATAAAAATCGAAGATGGGACAGTTATAATCGACACTGATAGATGTGTTGGGTGCTGGATGTGCGTCATGGTCTGTCCGTTTGGTGCCATAAAGAGAGGGGACAAAAAGGCATTCAAATGTGATCATTGCCATGATGAAGAAGTGCCAATATGTGTCCTTAACTGCCCTAACAAAGCACTGATGTACGAGGCGGATTAGATGAAATATGTTATTATTGGTAATGGCGCTGCAGCAATCGGGGCTATTGAGGGCATAAGGAGTAACGACAAAAAAAGTGAAATAGTATTACTTTCTAAAGAAAATTGCATATCATATTCAAAACCTCAACTGTACAAGATGCTAAACGAAGAGAATGTGCAGAATATATATTACAGAAATGAAGAATTTTATACTACAAATAACGTTTCAACTATTTTGGGAAAGACTCTAATATCAGTTGACTTCAACAAAAAAATATTGTTATTAGAAGATGACACCATAAAATACGATAAATTACTTATCGCAACAGGTGCCAAAGCAAACGTACCAAAACTTAAAGGATTTGATGGGGAGACCTATTCTTTTACAAATATCGATGAGGCCCTTAAACTCAAAGAATCTCTAGTTAATAAAGATAAGATTGCGGTTCTTGGAGGGGGGCTAATTGGGGTCAAGTTATCCGAGTATCTACATAAGATGGGAAAAGAAGTAATCTTAATCGTAAGCTCCAAAGGTGTATTAAGTTCTCTCGGCGATGAAAAGATTTCTCAAATACTAAATAACGAGATTATAGAAAAAGGAGTCAACTTATTACTTTCTACAAAGATAGTTGGAGCTAAGAAAATAGATTCTAAAATAGAGCTTAAGCTTGAGAAGGAAAATATAATATGTGAAGCAATAGTATCCTGTAAAGGTGTAAAGCCTGAGGTATCTCCATTCGAAAAAACAGAACTTTCAATCGATCAAGGGATAAAAGTTGATGACCATATGAAGACTAACATAGACGATGTCTTTGCAGCAGGGGATGTAACTGAAATGTATAATTCTATAGAAGATGGCTATTGCAATATTCCCATTCTTCCAAATGCATATGGAGGGGGGTATTGTGCAGGAATTAACATGTCCGGCGGCGATGCCAAGATCGATTCAGTTTATCCTATGAACTCTCTTCAAATATTTGACGTTCAGATGATAACAATGGGGTTATTATCCTCTGCTGAAAAAGACGAAGTAATAACTATGTTTGATTCTAAAAAGAGAATTTATAGAAAACTTGTGATTAGAGAAGGAAAATTAATAGGCGCAGCACTTCTCGGGGACATAGACCGTGCAGGTATTTTAAACAATATAATCAAATGTAACCTAGATGTTTCTGCTATAAAAGAAGAATTATTGAACTCTAAAATTAATTTTTATGTTCTCCCCCGGAATATGCGGGAAGTCATAGTAAAATCATACATAGAGGGGATTAAATGATACTAAACTGTAAAGGGCTTACCTACACAGAAATAAACAAGTCCATACGTAAGGCAATAGAAGACGGTGAAAAAGAATTAGTAATGAACAATATCAATGGTCAGGGATATCTATTTGCTGGAGTAAAGAATAGTATAAGGGCAATAATTAATGGTGTTCCTGGAAATGATCTTGGGGGGATGATGGACGGTCCAAATATATTTGTTAATTCCAATATCCAAGACTGTGTTGGAAATACAATGAACAATGGTAAGATAGTTGTCCATGGGGATGCCGGAGATATCTTAGGTTATGCTATGAGAGGTGGAAAGATATTTGTTAAGGGAAAAGTAGGTTATAGGTGCGGCATTCATATGAAAGCATTTGAAGAGAAGATCCCGGTCATAGTAATAGGAGAAGAAGCGGGTGATTTTCTTGGTGAATATATGGCTTCAGGCATCATAGTTGTTTTGTGCAAGAACAAAAATAAACTTGACAGCAACTATATTGGAGTTGGAATGCATGGGGGCGCAATATACATCAGGGGTGAAGTCGATGAGTATAATCTTGGGAAAGGTGTTTCAGTGTCCCCTCTTGATGAATGGGACATGAATTTCTTAACAAATGTTCTAAATGAATACTCCTCGGACATGAACTCTAAAGAGAAATACGACCTCAATTCATTTGTAAAACTAAGCCCATTAAACTCAAGACCTTTCCAGAGACTCTATAGCTACTAGTAAACATTAATTATTTAAACTCCAAATTATAAATAGTAGCGATGAAAAAATCATTCATTATTTTTGGATTGATAACATTAGTAGCAATAGCTGCCATGTGTGCAACTCCCGGCTCTAACCAACAATCTACAGGTACTCAGCAAACTAATACCCAAACCTCTGTCCAAGTTATAGCTAACGAAAAAGGCAGTATCGGCTCTCTTAATTACTGGTGGCAGAAGATTCCAGTCACAAAAGGCACTAAAATAAATATTACTTTTGAGTCTACAGATAACAATAATCTTGACTTTTATATTCTAAACAATCAACAACATAATCTACTATATGTCTATGGCACTGATAATCTAAAACAGCCAAGTAACTACATGAAATTTTACTCCGGAAGAAAAACAGAGTTCCAGTATACTTTTCCTGAAGATGGGCTATATTATCTTATATTCAATAACACTATAACTGCCCCAAGGGAATTTTATTATACTGTTACTCTGCTTTCTGGGGAAATCTTAGATGACTACGATTATGTACTCTGCGAAGGTTATAATATCACAATAAAAAAACCAGAGATAAATTCCCCTAGCTAC
>LNGC01000014.1 GCA_001587715.1 Candidatus Methanofastidiosum methylothiophilum
ATTACTGGTTTAATATTTGTGATATTCTGAGATATAAAGCGGGACATTAAAACACGTATAAGTTTATCAAGATGGTTATAAAAGATTTTCGTATTAATTTATCAAATTATTATGTTGAATCTTTTTTCTTACCTTTTATTACTTCTTTTGGATCTGGGACTGAAGTTGGGTTATTAGAGAAGAAGCGAGTATTATTCTCCTTTTTTCCTTTAATGAGCTCTTTTGGATCAGGTATTGAAGTATAAGTGTCGTTTGAACTAGAGGGTCTTTTTTCTAGTAATTCCCTAATTGAAGAAGGTATTTCGGGTGAGGTATTATTATGCCTAAAGTTATTGGTCCAAGAATTACTCTTTTTAATTGAACCATTGCCCTCATCTTTAAATGGATTTTCTGGTTCACCGTTATTCTTCTTTTGTTTGAACTCTTTGTATGCTCTTTCTACTGATGGAGGAAGACCCAAATCAACATTTTTAGGCACCACTCTTCCTTTTATCTCTTTTAATTGCTCTTCTTCAAAATCAACATGTTTTTTAACTTCAAGGTCATTGATTTCATTTAAGATTTTAATCTGGAATTCATCAAGTTCTTTCCTGTCCATCAGTTCTATTTGAGAAGGCTCTTGATGAATATCCATCTGTTCTATTCTATCAATGTTTTCCTGTCTTTTCTCTATTTCTTCTAGTGTCTTAGAAATTTCAGATCTCAAAGAATCTATTTCAAATGAATCGAGAGACTCTATTTTTTCTTTGTCTTGTAATGTTAATTTTAGTTCTTCCAGTTCTTTTCTTATTTCCTCAGGAGATCTAAATTCCACTCTAGGAGGTCTTATTTCAATATCTTCTTTAATTTCATGGGTACCTGGTGATGAATATTTCACTTCAACTTTTCCATTATTATTCTTAAATTTGTCTTTTAATGAAGGTATATCTTCCTCTAAGACAGTAACAGATTCTAATTCCTTTCTCAATTGTTCCTTTTTAATATCTTTATCGCCTTGTGATTGATATAAATGGTCCAGTGAGAAAGATTTTTTTTGTTGAGGGATCCCTTCTTTTTTCTTTGAAAATAATGAAAATTTACTCTTTTGTTTTTGTTTTATCGCAGGAGGTGCGATTCTTTTTCCAAGAAGTTCTTGGTCAATCTGATCCTTGGATAAGATATTGCTATCTTCTTCACGTGTTACGAACTCTTTAAATTTATTTTCAGCCTCAAGACTTGGAGATACAGGCGTCGGTACTCTTGGCTTAGAAGAAATTTTTTCCTTTTTAGAAAATATACCAAAACTTTTCTTTTCTTTTATTGTTTCTTTGGATATAGATTTGGCTTGAGTTTCAAATGAAGAAACTGGAATCTTTTGACTTGATTTAATTCCTTCTTCTTTTTGTTTTGAAAATAATGTGAATCCCTTTTTGACTTTTATTTTTTCTTTTTTGGCTATTTCTGGCTCAGTTGGTAGAGTTCCACCTTTTGAAACAGAAGGTTTAGTAGAGGATGGTGTCTTTGACTTCATTGATTTATATACAGAGTATCCAACTATTGACAGAAGTAAAACAATAATTGCGATTATAATATAAGGCGCATATGGGGAGGATTTAATCTCTTGTATTGTTTGAGTTACTGATTGAGGAACACTTGGTATTGTTTGGGGCACTGCTTTTGCTTTAACACTAATTGTTGTTCTTTCAATATCAAAAGATTTTGATTCTTCAAAAATATTCTTCCAGTAAAATTTAGAATCTTCGAGAATAAATGCCCCGGATTTTGTAGCTTTTACTTGTATTTCTTTAGATACTTCGCTTCCACCTTTAATTTCTCCTATGAGAATATCCTTGTCCCCTGAAATTATCTCAAATCCTTGTGGAAGGGCTTCAGATAATTTGACTTCATAAATATCGTCTTTTCCCCAGTTTTTAATTACATAGTTAATCTTTAATGTTTCTCCTTCTTCAATTTCATTTGGAGAAATAGTTCTAGAAATTGATGGCCCCCATACTGTGACAAGGGTTGGAGATAAAGATTTAGTCCCCTTTACCCCCCATTCATCTTCATATGTTGATGAAGTTTGACCTATTTGGTATTCTCCACCCTGGGAAGGTACTAGGGTATATCTTAAAGTTACCCTCTCCTCTGGTTTTAATTGGCCGCCCCAATAATTAATCCCTGTTGTTACTTGAAGATTTGAAGGTATTCTATCTTCAATTCTTACATTTTTAGCATCCCCATCACCAGTGTTTGTGATTATTGTTACGACTGGAATAATATGGCCAATTCTAATAATGTCAGATTTATAGTCAGATTCTTCTCTAATCAGGTTTATATTTGGAGTCCTTCCGCCGACAGTTATATTTGTTGATACATCAGATTTTGCTTTCTTTCCTGCTATATCTTCAAACTCTGAAGAAGTATTAATTGTAAATATCTTATCTTTATTTTCTTGAAGAACCCTAACGGTAAATTTAGTTGTCTTTGTGTCACCCTGTTTAAGGGTGTCAACAAACCCACCCAATTCGCCATCAACAAGCTCTATATCTCCAGAAATAGCATTGATAAAACTTATTTTCTTTGCAAGTCCATCTCCAGAATTAGTTAAAGTGAGGACAACATCTACGTATTTATAGTCTGAAAAAGAGTATTCTTCATTAAAGTACTGGATGCTAGAGATTGTTATTTTGGGCTCACCATTTACCCTTACGGAGGTACCTGATGCAATATGTTCAAAACTGTGACCCTCTAAATCATAATATAATAATTTTGTATCTCCAATTTTGTATTCTCCAGGATATGATGCAGTTATAATGTACTTAAACATTTTTTCTTGTTCAGGTTTTAGTTCAGAAATTGTATATTCTATCCTTTTTGTTTTTGGATCGTCAATTAGCCTAAATCCTTCAGGAACGAAATCAAGAACCTGTACATCCCTTGCAATTTTATTTCCAGTATTTCTAACAACTAAGACTACAATAACGGAATCTCCTCTAGATATAGTAACTCTGTCCAATTTTTTAAGAATCTCAAGTCTTGGAAATTCCTTACTAACAGTAACTGGTTCAATTTTTGAAGTTGTTTTATATTTTTTCCCTGCTTCGTCTTCAAAGAGCAGTTGAGTTTTGAAATCAAATTTTCCCATTTCAAGAGCTTTTACTTTATATATCAGGGTGAATGTTTCATTTTTTGCCATTTTATCGATGTTCATTGTTGCGCTACCATCGATTAGTTCAAATCCATCAGGTATATAATCAATTAATTTTATTTTTGTGGCCGGTATATCTCCAATATTTTTTATTCGGATTTCAATATCAGTTGTTTCTCCCACGAATAGTTTTTCTTTAACTATATTTCTTGTAATTTGGAATTCTGGTTGTTTTGGAACTATTGTAATTAAAGTTTTATCACTTTTTGAATAATCCTGTATTACTTCCTGTTGTTTTTCATTAAAGTAACCCATTTGATATGACAAATCAATTTGGATAGGCGATACTTTTAGATAATCAGTTCTAGGAGTTCTAAATTTGAATACAATCAGTCTTTTTTCGCCAGGCTCCATAGATTTTATTTCAAGGCATGCTTCTTTATCATACCCACAATAACAATTATTGCCTGTCAGAAAAGTGAAATCTTTTGCTGTTAAATGTATTTTAACATTTTTTGCAGGTATGTCTCCCGTATTCTCGATTTCAGTTACATACCAAAAGGTGGTGTCTGACTGTGGCTTCTCAATTTCATTTTCAGTTTCAAATTCAAAATCCTCTGGCCTCATTATTGAATGTATTATAGGTGCCCAAATTACTGTGCTTCCGCCCATCTCATAAATTACAAGTTGTCTAATGTTTTTACAAGTAGTATCTTTTCCTAAAGTAACGATATCCCCCTGGCGTAATTGCCCAGGTTGAGTAAATGTACCATTTGCTTCTCTAAAATTATATACATATTCGATATTTCCACTTATTTGAGAAATATTAAAATCATAAGTTTTACCATCAAACTCAAGAGATCCTGAACTTGCATTAACGTCAATATCCCCTAAAAGGACTGTTTTTATTCCTTCCTTGCTTCCTCTCAAGAAAGTTCTATTTGTATCATCTATCTGTCCAATATAAAGGGTAGTCAAATTTACAGATAGTTCAGGTTCCTTTCTCTTAGTTACAGTAATATTAAGTTTGTATCTTCCAAAATAATTAGCATTTTCATGATCATTAATCTCATTTACCTTAATTTTTAGGATTTCATCCACATACAATGTATCTCCAGGAACTACAACCTGTTGAATCACCATTGTACCTTTTCTGTATACTTCCAAAATCCCTCTCTCGGGTGGCATTACTGGGTGTCTTCTTTGGAGATCTTTAAGCAATATAGTGTAATCCCCTGCAACAGTTAGGTCTCCAATCTCTATCCAGCCCATAAAAACTGCATCGGGGTCATAATAAGGTCCCGGTAAAAGAACAAAATCTCGGATTACTATCCCTGAAGGGTGCGGCACAGATATACTCATCTTTTTTGGCAGCCATCCCACTCCTGAAGCTTCAACGTCATATACCCCTCCAACATTTGAAAGTGTATAATTACCATCGGCAGAAGTAACAGAACTTGCTAGTACATTCTCCGTTCCTGGATAGTAAGCATTTACAGTTGCACCTTCAATAGGAGTTATTCCATCTGGTTGAAAAACGTGCCCTATAATGCTACCATTTGTATCTTGAAGTGTTAAATTATAGTCGGGGGAACAAGAAGTGATACATGTATCGGCCAATGTAGAATTTGAAGTATAACCAGGTGCGTATGCCCTTATTATATATTTACCATGTTCTAATGGATATATATAGTATGTACCGTTAACATCAGTTGTTGCCATACCTTTTATAGTTGGGCAGGCATTTGTATCGTTTGCTCTATAAGCATCAACTATAGCTCCACTAATTCCTTGTGGTGTTGCGTTGTTATCCTTTACTCTGCCTGAGATAACGCCTTGCGCCAAGACAGGAGTTGCGACAACGCTGACAATGAATATCGATAATAAAAATACATTTAGTAAATATAAATAATTGGATTTTTTCATTGTTCCACCTAGTTGTGAATATCCACTACCAATTATGATTTAATAAATATATAAAGCTTTTGGTATTATTGATTAACAATACCTATTTTTAATGTTTAGAATTAGTAATTAATTCTTGTAATTATAACTAGAAAAATATTAATAATATAAGAGAAGAATATTAAAATTATTTAGAAAGTTTCTTAATTCTTGCAAGACGGGCCCTTAATATCTCAAGTTCTTCCCTAGATAATCGCCCACCACGTAATCTTTGGAGCTCTTCTCCTTGCATATAAACTCTAATCCCCAAGATTACATTAATTATAATACTGACTATGGCTATAATAAAAATTATAATCCAGCTATTAACCATTATATCTAATAACGCCATAATTTCATCTCCCAAATAGTCCTCCCATTAGTTTATTCATGGATTTAGTAGAATGCTCAAATTCCATCTTCTTTCCTGCAATTTTTTTAGCAATCTCTTTAATAGCTAGTGAAGCCGGAGATTTTGGGTCTAATAATACAAAAGGTTTACCTAGTGTTGTAGATTTCTTTACTATTTGATCTTCTGGAATATTTCCAATTATTCTAAGTTCTAGTATTGCCTCTATTTCAGGTCCTGAAACTTCAGTTGGGTCACCCCTAACTCTGTTAACGATAACTCCAAGTATTCTTGTACCTAATTTTTCTGCTACGAGCTTTATCTTCAATGCGTCGGATAAAGATGTAATTTCGGGATTCACTATCAAAAGCATATTCTGTGAAGCTGCAATAGAAGTCACTGCGTCCACTTCGAGACCAGGGGGTCCGTCGATTATTAATAAATCAACTTTTTCTACAAAATATTTAAAAATTTCATTGATTTTATCAGGATCTGATTTTTTTAATCTTCTTAAAGACAGGCCTGCTGGGACTACTTTCACCCCGCCTGGGCCTTCGTATACTATATCTTCAGGCCTTGCCTTATCTTCTAGTACATCTTGTATTGTCTTTGGCAGTCCTTCCATTCCAAATATTAGCTCAAGATTAGCCATAGTTATATCAGCATCAAAAATTAGAACATTAAGTCCAACCTCAGAAAGGGCTATGCCTAAATTAGCGGCAATAGATGTTTTGCCGACTCCACCCTTTCCCGAGGATATGACCAGCGACTCTCCCAATAAAACCCCTCCGTTGTTTATAAAATGAAAAGCAGATTAATATATAAAATTATCCCTAATTGTTACGAAATCTACAATATTAATAAGGAAAAACTTAAAACAGACGATATTATTGAAAAATCAATGATAAAAAATAATTTGATTGGGAAATATGGAGAAGAAAATTATAACAAGTTAGTTTTTTTTATTAAAGGAACGATAATTTCTATATTTCTTTATGTTATAAGTGACTATACCCCAATTAGGATAATTACAGCTGAAGCCGTTAAGGAAGGGATAGCACTTTTAGACATTCAAAAGCCACTTATTGTGTCTGGAAAATTTGTGGCAGTAGGAAATTATGAGATCTCTAAGAGGTGTATTGGTTTAGCTTCGGGGGCCATATTTACTTCCCTATTTGTCTTATCTTCTTTAACATTAGTTAAAAAAATATTATATCTTTCTTTATTTCTTATAGTTCTATTAATATTAAATATATTGAGACTAGTGGTAACAATATTTCTTTTTGAACAGGGATATAGCTGGCTTATTGCACATGATATTTTAGCATATGTACTTGGCATAGGATTCTCATTTCTAATTTTAATAAAGATAAATCCGTACATTCCTTTATTTAAATAAGAATATTTTTATAAACTTCTAAGGTGTATGCAGCACATTTTTTCCAAGAAAATAATTTAGATTTTTCAAATAACTTATTTGAGATATCATTTCTAAATTCAGGATTTACTATTATTCTCTCAACTAATACTATTAATTTATTTTTATCTTGAGCTATTAAATTTAAATCGCATAATAAGTAGTTAGCTCCTGGGCTCATTAAAGAAACTACGGGGGAACCACATGCCATAGCCTCTAGAATAGAAAGTCCAAATCCTTCTGTTTTCGATGTTGAAACAACTACCATAAATCTCTTCAAGTATTTTTCTGTATCTATTATTTCTCCTAAAAAATTTATATTAAGTCCAGAGGAAATTTCTTCTAATTCTTTTCTTAAATAACCATCGCCAATAATATATGCTGGTTCAACGATTCCTTTTTGTCTAAGTTCTCGGATTAATTCAACAAAATCTTTAGGATTTTTTTCATCGACTAAAGCCCCTATGAATCCAATTCCTTTTTTTTCTAAATTTTCTGGAAAAAATCTAGAATGGTCAACTCCGTTGGGAATGGAAATGAATTTTCTTTTGGATAGTTTTGAGATTTTATTGGCCAGATCTGGCGATACGGCAATAGTAACGGGATAATTATATAATACAAATTTTACTAATTGGCCCATAATTTTTCTTTTTAAGTATACATTTATATCGCTCCCATGCACAGTCAAAATTCTTTTTTTCCTAGTGATAACTGATAATAGAAGACCTAGCAATCCAGGTGTTGTGGCGAAATGAGAATGTATTATATCGATTCTATTTTTTCTTATAATATAAATTCCCTTAAAAAGGCCAATTAAAATAAAGAAAATCCCTCTAAATTTCTTAGGCAATTTTGTAGAATATACCTTTTCTTCTGAGGACTTGGAGTAAGTTAAAACAAAAACATCTTGATCCAATTTATTCAATTCTTTTTTTAATTGGGATATATGAGTTGAAATACCGCCAATTTTTGGAGGGTATTCCCCAATCATCAGAATATTCATGAATAAATTTATATCTTCAACGTTATAAGGTATTGTGTGGGCGGAATATTGGCTTCCCTTCGGGGAGGAAGCTCCATCCACCTGGCCAGGATGTGGCATCGAAAGATGCTTGGAGAAATCCAAGGTAAAGGAACAGAAAAAAACGGCCTTTGTTTGATGAAAATGATGTAGGCATAATCTGGTAACAGATTTCAAAACTACTGAGAAGACATAGGAAACGGTGGAATACCTTCCCACATGGTGCAAGACCAAACTAAAACCGATGAAACCTGGTCTGAGGTTTGTGGTAGGTCGCTTAGTTCAATGCCAATATTACAAAAGATGGGCTATAATCCGCCCACTTTAACTTTTTATGGCTTTTATGATATCAAAAAGTTTTTCTTTTTGTTTTTCAATAATGGTTCCTGTTACAAATATGTCTGCTCCGGCCAAGGCAAGTTTTTTTGCGGATTCTGGAGATCTTATTCCCCCACCTACAATCAATGGAACATCAATAACTTTTTTTACTAATCCCACCATTTCCGGGGCAACTGTATCGGGAGCCCCTGAACCTGCTTCAAGATACACAAGCCTCATGCCCAAGTACTGTGCAGCCAAAGAATATGCGGCAGCTATCTGTGGTTTTTTTCTAGGAATAAGGTCTGCTTCCCCCATCCATCCTACAGTTTCTCCAGGTTCAACGACTAAATACCCAGTGGGTATTGGTTCAATTCCAGTTTTTTTTACTAAGAAACTTCCAAGGGCTTGAGATTTAGTTATAAAGTAAGGATTCCTTGAATTCATGTAAGACATGAATAGAATTGCATCTGCCTTTGGAGATACTTGTGCAACACCACCCGGAAATATGATGACTGGAAGTTTAGTATTAGCTTTAATCGTGTCTATTAGGATATCGAGATAATTCCCCAAAGTATGAGTTGAGCCACCTATTAATATAGCATCGCTGCCAGCCTCCTCAGAAATTGATGCTGCGCTTTTTGCTTCCTCTATAGAGAAACTATCTGGGTCAATCAAAGAAAAATGAAGTTTTTCGTTCTGCAATTTATCCAAAAGATATTTTTCTACTTTACCTGCCATATTATGCACCCATTCTACATTCCAAGTTTTACTGAATCTTCTTTCTTAGCTCTCACAATAACGATGTCACCAATAGCAGAAACATCCTTGAATCCGACTGCAATATTGTCAATGCCTTTTTCTTGCCCAACAGCTAGTCCAAAGACAACCCCTTCTTTTACTTCAAGAATAATATCATTAATTATGCCTATGTACTCGCCTTTTGTATTATACAATTCGAGCCCATATAATTTAGAAATCCTCATGATTATCCCTTTTACAGTTTTTCTTATAGGAGTTTATATATTTTTCTAGATATTTAATGCTTTTTAGTTAGCATAATAGAAAGAGTAACTAAAAAATTAATATAAAAAAAGAATAATAGATTAATAACCTATTTACATTAAAAGTGCCATTACGGCTTTTTGTGCATGGTTTCTATTCTCTGCTTGGTCAAGTACAACTGAATGTGGGCCATCAACAACTTCATCAGTTATTTCTTCTCCCCTATGTGCAGGTAAGCAGTGCATAACGATGCAATCGTCTTGTGCTTGTGAAACTAATTTTTCATTTACCTGGTATGGTTTGAATACTTTTACTCTATCGTCATGCTCTTTGTCTTTTCCCATACTTGCCCATACATCTGTGTAAATTACATCTGCGCCTTTAACACCTTTTGGATCATTTGTTATTTCAAGTTTAAGTCCATCTTCTAGTGCCATTTTTTCAATTTGTTTGTCAGGTTCGTAGCCTTTTGGACAGACCACAGTCATGTCCATTCCTACTTTTGCAGACCCAAACATTAGAGAATGACAAACGTTGTTTCCATCGCCGACAAATGCCAATTTAAGTCCTTTAAATTCTTGTTTCTTTTCAAGAATTGTTTCTAAATCAGCCAAGCATTGACATGGATGTAAAAGATCCGATAAACCATTAATAACTGGAACAGTTGAATGTTTACATAGTTCTATAATATTGTCATGTGAGAATACTCTAGCCATTATACCATCACAGTAACGAGCAAGAACAGCGCCTGTGTCACCAACTGTTTCCCCCCTTCCTAATTGAAGATCTGTAGAGGATAGGTATAAGGCGTGCCCACCTAATTGTTTCATTCCAACTTCAAATGACACCCTTGTTCTCGTGGATGGTTTCTGGAATATCATTGCTAAAGTTTTACCGTATAATAATTCGTGTCTTTCCCCTGTTTTCTGTTTAATTTTTAAAGTTTCGGCAGTTTTCAAAATTTGCCATATTTCTTCTTTCGTGAGGTCATGTAAAGAAGCAAGATGCTTGCCTTTCATATTAACTACCATTAAGTATCACCGAATGAAGAAATTAAAAATGCCTTTTAAATCTGATGACCTTAGTGTAACAAATTTAACATTCAATGTTTTAAACTAAACATTATTCAAGAGTTCTAAGATATGAACCTCTATCAATGACATTATTCAACATCTTTCCATCAAATTTACCAATGCCAATCACTTCGTTTCTTATATTCGAAACTATTGTATAGCCTTTTTTTGGTGGATTCACCATATTCTTAACAAAAACATCCCGCCCATATAAGAATAAAGAAGCACCTTTTTCATTCAATTTTGATTTTGTTGAAGAAGAGGCCATTATTAGACTGCACTCCAAACCTAATAAAAAATTACCTTTTTGGAATTTACCTATTTGTGTCCCAATTGAAACTAAGTTTTCTTTAATTTTTTCATCTAGAATCTTTTCATAAATTAGTTTGTTTACTAAAAATACGTCATCGTCAACTATAGCAAGTAGGTTATTTTCACTTAACTCAAAAACTCCCCCATATGCTTCTATTGTTTTTTTTATAATATCCAGTTTTTTTCCTTCTAAGAGTCTCATAAAATACCTACAAGTTCAATGTATAAGCCATTTCAATCTTAATTTTCTGGCACAATTCTAATATTTTTTCAATATCAAAAGGTTCCCCTTCGTTCCCAATTCCTGGGCAAGATACATCTACATATATGTATGCCTTTTCTCCATTTTTCAATATATAGGGAGTATCTGATTCAGATATAGGATTATAAAAAACCCCTAGCGGGAAGAGCCTGCAAATTAGGGGTTTATACTTATGGATTGTACAATTCATATCGTCTAAAAATACGCAGCCGTTGTCCCAAATCCTTTTTTCTATTACAAATCTTTCTCTTGAAATATCGTACAAAGCAAACTCTTTGTCAGTATTCTTTTGAATTCTCTCAATATCAAATAATGTAAGTGGAACTCCTCTGACTCTGCAACATTCTCCGCATTGTTTACATTTATATTTTTGCCCAGTATATAGTACTAATATTTCTTTCATTATTACCCCTTCATTTCCTATGGAGATATTAAAATTATATATATTTATTGATTATTGGTATAGGATTTTAAGAATTAATCAATCTCAATACTGCATCTCTTGTTTTTTCTCTATCGGCCCCTGCGACAATTACTACATCTCTCCCGAGGTATAGGCCATTTGGAATATACTCAATATCACCTTGTGAGTTATACCAGTCAATTCTTGATTTTCCGTTCTGAACTAGATTTGCTACAAGCCTATTTGCAACTGGGCCGCCCACAAGTATAAGATTATTATTTTTAGCTACGTTCTCCATCAATAATTCATCGTATGTTATCAATTTTTCACGATCCCATATATTGACCCTAAACATACCCCTGGATGGATCCTCGTAATATGCTTCAGCTTGAATTTTTGTAATAATTAATCCCCCTGATATTGAATCCATTGAAGCTGCATTCTTACCAACTACGATTATAGACTGTGGTTGACCATCGGCAGTGTTCACAAAAAATGACCGTGGAACATCTGTAGATATTGCCGGAAATATAAAAAAGAGTTGAAATATAACTAAAAATAATATTATAGAACCTATTTTAGCTTTCATATATCTTAGTTCTATTAATTAATATTTATACCTTGCTATTTTATTGGATATCTTGGAGAAAGTAATTGTATATGCCTAATAGTAGTTTTTCAATTCTTCATATGCTTCGTTTATTTCTTTTAAAATACTTTCTTTTATTATTTTTTCTTTTTCGTCTTGAGTTGTATCGGGATGGTAATATTTTGAAAGTTCCTTCCATCTACGTTTTATTTCCTCTGCAGTTGTATCCATATCCAACCTTAAAACTTTTAGACAAGAAATCAAAGACAATGTATCCTCGTCAAGTAAATAAGGTATTTCCAAAGGATATATTGTTTCAGTTTCGTAAACTTCATTTCCCCTATAATTACAAAAACTTTTGATATCAAATATGCCTTCATTTTTAGGTTTAATCTTGAGTGTATATGACCTATATTCCATAGCTTTAAGAGATTCTATTTTATCTTCAATTTTTGATATGCTCAAATCTCGGTTTTTTTCTATAATAACAGATATGTCAAATGCCTCAATATCTCCGTTATTAATAAGATATACCTGAATTTCAGATTCTTTTTTCCGCTCTAATGGCCCCAATATATAAAAAATATATCTAAGACTTGGTCTACCTATATCCTCTTCTATTTTGATTTTCAATTTATTTAGGCTCTCACTTAAATTGTTAATCCTGACTAGCAGCTCTTTGATATATACATTGGACGAAGATATTGACCTTTTCCCATAGTTATCCAAAAATGAGGAATAATCTTCATCTATTAATATGATATCTTGATAAAGACCTTCAAAAATATCTTTAAAAAAATTATAATTTCTGCCTAATCCTTTTTTTGTTACTAAAATTTCTCCTATTTTTTCATAATTAGATAAAGATTCGACTAAAAGTTCTTTCAGATTTTTAATTTTTTCCTCCACTTTTCTCCTTTCTGAATAAAGTTGCCTAACATTTTCTAAGTATCGTAGAGATTCACCTTCCATTCCTAACATCTTTAAGGCATAAGAAATATTCTCTAAGGAAGGTATACTTTCAGAATTCTCATTTAAACACATTTGTAATAGATTTATCGAGTCTTCAATCTGTTTTTTACCATTTTCAATCATTATGTGTGCCCTTGTATAAATGTAGTCAAATTCCCCCCACTCTTTTAGAATTGAAATAGCTTCATCTAACTTATCCATTTTTTGAAGTGCAATGGCAAGATTAATTATTGCATTTTTATTATTCTTTTCTTCGTTTAGAACTTTTTTAAAACAATTTACTGCTCCTGAATAATTTCCTATTTTTGACAAGGATATACCTTTATTATAAAGGGTCTTAGTGTCTTCATGTTTTTGCAGTGCCATGTCATAAAATTTCAAGGCTTCCTCGGGCTTTCCTAGTTTATCGAATGATATACCAATATTCGTTATGATGTCTGCATCTTGTGGGTCAATTGCCCTCGCCTTTTCAAAACAGTCTAATGCATCTTTATGCTTTCCCATCCTGTCAAGAATTATGCCTTTTGTATTCCAGTAAGATGCAGATTCAAGTAGATTTGACACATTTCTAGGGAAAAATATACATTTAAAAGAGTTTTTATATAAGATTGATTATGTATCAGCAGAAAGATGGTTACCACAGAATGGCTAAGAAAGAGGGTTATAAGTCCAGAGCTTCTTTTAAACTAATTCAACTTAACAAGAAATTCAATATAATAAAGAAAGGATATAGTGTCCTAGATCTAGGAGCTGCACCAGGGGGATGGATGCAAATAGCATCAACACTGGTGGGGGAAACAGGGTTAGTAGTTGGAGTTGATTTGAAAAATGTCAAAGAAAAATTTCCCAATTCTTATTTTGTTCAAGGGGATATATTTGAGAATTCCACTATTGATAAAGTAAAAGAGATTAAAAGAGAATATGATACCATTATTTCAGATCTTGCCCCTAACACTTCAGGAATTAGATCTTTAGACCATGAAAAGTCTATCGATCTTTGTTATAGGGCCTTAGATTTATCTTCAAATTTATTACAATATAAAGGAAATCTACTGATAAAATTATTTCAAGGAGAATTCACTAAAGAATTGGTCGAAGATATAAAAAATGAATTCTATTATGTTAAAATATCAAAACCTGAATCTTCTAGATCCTCAAGCCGTGAAACATACATCGTATGTAAAGGATTTAAAAAGAGAAAATTAAAAATAGAAGATACAGAATTAACCGAAGAGAGCGCCTAAACCTTCAAGTGCTGATTCTTCTGCTTCTTCTTTCTTTTCTTCCTTCTTTGATTCAGAAGCCTTGTGGTCTGAAGCGGCTGCTGGTGCAGCTGCAGGTGCTTGAGCAACTGGCATTGAAGCAGAGCTTATAGCGTCCTCAATATCCACACCTTCCAATGAAGATACAAGAGCTTTAATTCTAGCCTCATCAACTGCTACTCCAGCGGCTTTTAAAACACTGTTTAAATTCGCTTCATTTATTTCCTTCTTAGCCTCGTGAAGGATCATCGCAGCATATACATATTCCATAATCACACCTCCATTAATTAACCAAATAGGGCGCCTAGACCTTCTAATCCGGCTTCCCCATCTTTATCTTTATTATCTTTATTTTCTTCAACTTTATGTTCGGCAACTTTTGTTTCAGCCGGGACTGCTGATTGAGATACGTTGAGCTTATTTTTAAGTTCATCGTCCAAAGCAGCACCGTCTAACAATCTAGATAGACTGAGAGCTTGGGCAACACTCTTTGACATAATTGGGCCAATTGTTTCAGGAGAAACTATATTTGCACCAATTGCTAAAGACTTTGATTTAAGTGCAGCTTGTTGTATCAATAGCTTTACACTTTGTTTTGTAAATATTCTTCTATCAAATGATAGTGCCAAAGCATTTGAAAATGCCTTTATTATATTGCTTCTAGTTTGGGCATCGTCAATAGTTAGAACTTCTCTATTGAATATTAATCCGCCTTCATAAGCAGCCACCAAATCTGCACCAACTTCCATTGGTTCAATTTTAAGTTGGGAAAGTACCTCACTAATTTTTTTAGATATTATTTCCCCATGTTTTACAAGTACTGCGTCTCTTTCAATAGATATTGTACCCTTGTCAATTTTAGCTGGAACTCCAAGAGTTTGAAGTTCACTTACAAGTGGCCCTGGTGGCAATCCTGTACTCCCTTGTGGGATTATTATATCTGCTTTTGCAACGTCGCCAGGTTTTGCTGGTGCGGGTGCTTTTGATTTTTGTAAAAGTCGGTAAATTCTAAAAGGATTCTCATTAGAAAAAATGAAAGCTGCTCCTGCATTAATATGATTCTTAAGTTGTTCCTTTTCTGATTTTTCAAGAGCTATTTTCATTAACTTATTCTTTGACATCCTGAAAGTAACTTTGCCCCTTAGTTCTTCTCGTATATTTTGTAACTGTTTTGCAGGTATATCTTGAAGATCAACTACCCCAACAACAGGAGAAGATTTAATCATATCTCTTAGGGAGTTTACTTCTTCTGCTTTCCATTCAGCTACGTCTCCTTTAACTGCTACTCTTCCCTTCATTTAAAATCCTCCAGTTTTACTGCGGGCCCCATAGAAGTCTTTATGTAAATTGACTTTATGTTGTCGAATCCCTTCTCAAGTTTCTTTTCAAAAAACTTAATAATTTCTGAAATGTTTTCTGCTAACATTTCATCGTCCATTTTTTCGGAGCCAACAAACATATGAATCACTGACTGATTGTAGCTTTTTATTTTCACAGTCTTTTTCATTTTATTTAATATAGGTTCAAGCGAAGCAGTTGGAGGCAAAGGTGCAGGTGTTTTTCCTCTTGGCGCAAATATTGGACCTAATGATTTTCCGACTAAGGTCATGAAATCTGTTTGCGCTATGAAAAAATCGTGACTATTTGCAACTTTTTTTGCAAGCTTTTTGTCCTTTGCGAATTTTTCTATGTCTTCTTGATCAAACACAGACAAGTTTTCCTTTTTGGCTCTTAGCGCCATATCGCCTGAGGCAAAGATTCCAATCTTAACATCTTTGCCACGTCCATTAGGCAAAACAAAGTCTTCTTTGATTCGATTTTGTGTTTTTTTCATGTCTAGCCCTTGGAGATTTATGCTCATCTCCATTGACTGTGTGAAGTTTCGCGGCTTTGAAGTTTCTTTTGCCTTCTTCACTGCTCGTAATACAGCCTCTTTCAAAACGATTCCTCCTTATTTAATTATATTATCGTATTTTCCTTCTTTTATCTCATTTTGGACAACTCTTGGGTCTTTGCCCTCACAAGTTACGCCCATAGAAACACATGTTCCTAGAATCTCTTTTACTACCCCTACAATATCAGGAGATAGCGAAGAAGGTTCCTTCATCTTAGCTATTTTAACAAGTGCATCTATACTAATATCCCCAACTTTACTTGAAGATGGTGTTGCAGATCCTTTTTCTAATTTAAGATCTTTAAGAATTAATGCAGATGCAGGAGGAACACCGACTTCAACTCTGAAGTTCTTTTTTTCATCAACAAATATCTTCACTGGAACTTTCATTCCTTGAAAATCTTTCGTTTTTTCGTTTATTTCGGCGACAACCTTTCCCACATTAATACCAAGTGGCCCTAAAGCAGGCCCTAAAGGTGGACCAGCGGTAGCCTTTCCTCCATCAACAAGTGAAGTAACAGATCTCTCTTTTCCCATTATATCACCACTAGCTCTTTTTCTCTATAATCCTGACATAATCTCCTTTAACGGTAACGGGTATCGGCACCATTGCTTCAAGAAGCTCAACTGTAAGCTCTTCTTTGCCTTTATCTACCCTGATGATCTTAGCTTTTTCGCCCTTAAATGGTCCTGCTATTAACTCTACAATATCACCTTTTGCAAGACCAGATACCGATGGCTTAGCCTCTAAGAAATGACTTATTTCATCAAAGGCAATTTTCCCTTCAAGAATCCCCCTTACATTTCGAAGGCCTTGAATGGCTTCTTCTACAGCCCCTTTATCACTCGCCTCAATGAAAACATACCCTTTTAAGGTTTCTGGTGCTAAGACTGCATAAATTTTAAGGTTGTTTGTTTTTACTTTTCCCTCTATCATCTTTGCAACATTCTGTTCTTGATTAACAGCTACCTTTAATGCAAAGATTGGATTCTCGTCATCATCCATTACATTCTCACCCATAACAACAACAAAATCAAAGGTACTCAAAGATTTAAAAAGTTTAGCCTTTTAAAAGGAATTTATACTCCAAAATTTTGGATTAGAACTGAGAAGTATTTTATTAGGTAACCAATTATTCCGATAAATACTATTCCAATTCCAGTTACTTTAGAGGTAAGCGAATATTCCTTTCTTCCTGGCTTCTTAGCAAGTTTAAGCACTCTTGTGTACTCAGAGATCCAACTTCTTGCCCTTTCTTTTTTCTTTAGATTAGCCTCTGCCATGAGGCTAATTAATAAGAATCCTTTTTAAATGTATTCTATTCCGAGATCAATTCCTCTAACGGGCGCTTCACTCTCAATAAGCATCTCAGTTTCTTTTCTTCCGAATATGTAGGGTGATTTAACTCCTGAAAGGACTACCATGACTCTAAGTCCATTTTTGATTTCTTCGTTTATCATTGCACCCCAAATAATCTGGGCATCTGGCTCAAGTTCATTTGTTACATGCTCAACGATCTTTTCTGCTTCTTCCAGTTTCATGTTTGAGCTTCCAGTAATATTAATTAAGGCTCCTTTTGCCCCGGTCACATCTACATCTATTAGAGGACTGCTCAATGCTTCAGTTATTGCCTCTTTTGCTCTGTTCTCTGTATCCGATTCTCCCATTCCGATCATTGCGACGTCCCCTTCTTTCATTACAGATCTAACATCAGCAAAGTCGACATTTACTAAACCTGGTTTTGTTATTAGTTCTGCTATTCCTCCGACGGCCCTTATTAGAATATCATCAGATACTTTAAACGCTGCATTTATGGGCAAACCTGGTGCTATGTCTAGCAATTTATCATTTGGTATAACAATTACAGTATCGCTAACTTTTCTTAATTTCTCAAGTCCTTTTTCTGCATTTCTTTGTCTTCTCAAACCTTCGACTGTGAATGGTAAAGTTACAACTGCAACTGTCAGTGCACCCATTTTTTTAGCGATTTCTGCTATGACTGGTGCAGAACCAGTTCCTGTTCCTCCACCTAATCCACAGGTGACAAAAACCATATCGCTTCCTTCAAGTACTTCTTTAATAGTCCTCTCGTCCTCTCTTGCAGATTCTTCCCCAACCTTAGGGTCGTTACCTGCCCCCAAACCTCTAGTAACTTCCTTTCCAATCAATATTTTTTTGTCTGCTCTAGTATCTAGTAAATCTTGGGCATCGGTGTTGACTGCTATTGCCTCTACCCCAATTACTCCAATTTCCATTAATCGGTCAATTGCATTGGATCCTGCTCCCCCTGACCCTACAACTTTAATCTTAGCTCTTGATTCTCTGAGTACTCTCTCAAGTTCCTCGTCAACAGAAGTATAGCGATGATCTTTAACTATTTCCTTTTCTGTTACCGCCCTTTCAATGGCATCTTCAATAACAGATCTCATTAAACTCCCCCTTATTATTAATGTAGTTACTTATTATTGGTAACATAAAACTCCTATTTGTAATCTATATATGTTAATAGTATATAAAGCTTTTGCTTAATATTATTATACACAATGCTTCTCTTTAGTGGTAATCCTTATTCTTTTACAATATCACTTGTCTTTGCAAATGATATATCTCTATTCGTAAGTTTATCTTTTAAATCTGACCGTTCCTTGATGCCTTTCCAATCTAAAAGAACAACTTCAAGATTTTTACTTTTTTTTATTAATTCACAAAGAATTGAATCAGTAACTGGAGTATTGTACTTTGCAATTACATGACCTATTGCAATATCAGTATTCAACATTATTTCAGTAAATTTGGGGCAATAATGTCCTCCCCCTATTCCCGCAGCAATTCTAAATGATTTTTCTTTCTCATTATACGAAAGAGATCTGTAAATTGCTGAGGCTATAACTTCACCAGCTTCTTTTATCCCCCAATACGTTTCATCACTTCCAATCTCAATGAAGGTTGTGGGAAGCCCTGTTAATGGTCCGTGATGTGTAGCTTCAAGAGACACTTCAAATGAGACTTCAAGGGCTTTAGATAAATTCATGATTTCATTTAATACTTTTTTTTGGAATATTGGGTTAGAAGGGGAAACTTGTCCATCCGCACCCCCATAATCAGCCTTAACAAAATTTCCTGGAGTGTGGCAAGTTAAAGTTGGTATTTTTGCAACTGATTTATGTCTTGTAGCAAAAAATATTGAATCGATAGAAGTTAAACTATACTCTTTAACTTCTTCTTGGACTATATTTTCTGGAAAATCTGTATAAATAGTTTCGTTTTTTATTCTTACAAGCAATGAATCTGTAGCCCTATTATAAAAAATATCTCCCTCGAGTTTTTCAAACGGATAATTCTGGAGAAAGTTTTCCCTAATATTTTCTCCGGCCTTATCTAATTCAGAGCTTATTATCAGTTTCATCGAGGTACCCCAAACATTAAAAATAACCCCACTTATAATGTTTATAAATCTAATGAGGAATAATATGGATTCTGAGTTAAAAAGAAAATTATTCCACGAGATAGGATTGTTAATTCCAATAAGCTACTTCTTCTACGATAAAAAAGATGCTATATTTGGAATGTCTATTCTAGTTCTTGTTTTTGTATTTGTGGAATTTCTGAGATTAAGGTACAATTTTGGAAATGAAATTATACCAAAAGTTGTTGGAAAAACAGTAAGAGATTATGAGAAAATTGATTTGTCAGCTGCAACATATTTTATTATTTCTTCATTTTTTACAGTTCTTCTATTTGAGAAATATGTTGCAATAGCTGCGATAAGTTACAATTCTATAGGAGATCTTTTTTCTGCAATAATCGGCAAAAATTATGGAAAAACGAAATATATGGGTGGAAAAAAATCAATAGAAGGTAGTCTTGCCTGTTTTGTATCGTGCCTTCTTGTTGGGCTTCTAATTTTAAATCCATTTATGGCAATAAGTGGTGCACTCGCAGCTACATTTGCAGAAGGTTACCTGATAAAAGTAAATGATAATTTATCCATACCAATCGTATCTGGGATAATACTTACCCTTGTATCTTTTCTTTAAAAAGGTCAAATATAGCCGAGAGATCTATCTCAAATGCAGAAACTGGCATTTCTAATTTGAAATTGTATAATACTTCAGGGTTTATTTCTCCCATTTTGCCTATAGCTAACCCGTCAATTTCTAGAGAACATGCCCTTCCCCCAATAAAGTAAGGGTATTCTCCTTCTTTTACAGAATATTGGAGTCCAAATGAAGAAAGAAGACCATTAAATACTCCCTTTATTTCGGAAAAATTTGCTTTAGGATGGCATATTGCACAAGAAAGATACTGTTTTTCTATTAAGTTTTGATCTGGAACAACTACCCCCACTTCAAATATATTTTGAGGGTATTCATAATGTGTATTTGAAACTAATGTCTTTAGTATTAGAGGTAAAAGACTACTCCTGACAGTATCAAATTCTGTATTTACAGCATTTCTTGTCTTTACAAGTTTTCTTTTATTGTCAAGCATTTTAGTAATTAAAACATCTTCATTTGAAAGAATATAATTTTTTACTTCAAAGAAATTAAATCCTACCATTACCTCTTCTATCTTTCTTATGAATACTTCAATAGAGTTTTCTTGCCCAATAGTTGCAATTTTTGGTATTTCAGGAATAAAGTTTTCAAATCCATAGGCGATAGAAACATCTTCAACTAGATCTATGGGGTGTAAAATATCTGCCCTATATGGAGGTATTTCTACAACTAATTTACCCTTGGATTTTGAAGATATTCCGTATCTCATTTTCATTAATAACTCGGCTGTTTCATCTTCAGATAAATTCAATCCCAGTATTTTATTAGAATATGAAAGTTCCAACTCAATTTTTTCCCTATTGAGATTTGGGTATATCCAATCTTTTCCGTCTTCATTTAATTTTAGAGAATGTATCTCCCCACCCCTAATGAAAAGTCCCATTAATATTATATTCAATGCATATTCAATGCTTTTTCTGTGTGTACCGGTAATATCTAAGAATAGATTTTTTGTTTTTTCTGTGACTTTTGTATGATCTGCATTTATTATTGGTGGCATTGACAATACTTGGCCATTATTATCTATCCATATTGGGCACTCTTTAAACTCGGACAATAGCTGTGCATAAGCAACCCCTTTAGGGTGGGTTCTTAATATTTCTTCAATTGTAAGGTTTTTATCGAATTCTAAAGGTATAAAAGAGAAATCTCTTGGCATTGTTGTATATTTAATAGGAAATTTAATCGTGTCTAGGTCATGCACTCCTATTGCAACTTTCTTTCTATTTCTCCCATGAGTTATATGCAGTTTTTCCTGTATCTGCATTAATGATCTAATAGTATCATCATCAAATTTTATTCCCTTTACTATTGCACCAACTGCAAAAGGTCTGACAGATTTAACTTTTGGATCAACTGCCCCCTCATAACTCGAGGTATGGACATTGAACTCGATAGGGCCTTTCTCAATCCCCATAAATCCCTTAAGTGCATTTGTAAATCCCTCAATTGATAACAAATCTGGCCTATCAGGAAATACTTCAACTACTATTTCAGGATTTACTTTTTCAAGGTCAGTCCCGATCATAGAGATTCTATCGCTTAATGTTTGATCATCAACTGCTTTTCCTAATAAAGATATGAATTCGTTCTTATCAAAGTTAACTGTTGGCATCTTATCACCCTTTTATCCAAATAGGTAATTTTTTCATCATGTCAAGGTCGTTCATGTACTTCTGCCTGATATCAGTCAATCCATAATATTCCATCATAATTCTACCAAATCCTGGACCCCACGCAAGTACCGGTATATCTTTGCCCAGCAGAGGAACAACTACTTCAGGTCTGAAAATACCTGCCCCTAAAAGTTCTACCCATTCCCCTTTATTTTTGTTATAAATGTCTACTTCAATACTTGGTTCTGTATACGGAAAATATGCTGGTCTAAATCTTATTTTGGAATGCCCCATCTTGTTTAAGAAACGTTTCAGGTATCCAAGAAGATGTTTAAAATTAGCATCTTCATCTACCACTATTCCATCGGTCTGATAAAACTCAAAAAGATGTTTCCAGTCTAATTTTTCATTTCTGAATACTTTACCGACTGAGAAGAATTTTACGGGCAAATCTTCAGGCTTCAAGGTACTGAGAGTTCTTACAGAGAGGGAAGTAGTGTGTGTTCTTAAAACATATTCCTCACTAATTCTTTTATCCCACTTGTACCCCCACCCTTTTGAGTTAATATCCCCCCCATGTTCATGCATGGCGCAAATTTTATTAGATAATTTTGGATCTATTTGCCCAAATCGTGGGGAATCTATGAAGAATGTATCTTGCATATCCCTAGCAGGATGATCTTGGGGTTGAAATAATGCATCAAAAACCCAAAAAGAGGTATCAATCATTGGGCCCGACATTTCTTTAAATCCCATTTCAAGCCATATCTTTCGAATATATTCAATTGCCTGATTCACAAAATGTTTTCTTGAAGGGTAAAAAATTTTAACATCCGAATAAACATCAAATTTTTTTAGAGTAATATTTCTCCAGTTCTGATTTTTTAACATATCAGGTGTTAATTCTGAAATTTCATCTGTTATTTCAATTCCTTTTAATACTTCCTTTTTCCCCAATTCTGTAAGGAATATTTTTCTGACGGTATCTAATTTCTTTTCAACAAGTTTTCTCTTCGCGAGAAGATTAACTAGGTTATCATTTACTATTCGTTTCTTAGAAATATCTTCTAAAGCAGTTTCTTCAGGAGTTTTTTCATTTAATGCTGCTTTCCCTTTATCTGTCAAAGAGAAAGAAAGTGAATTATTTATTTTCTCTATAGCTATCCAGCCATTTCTTCTTGCGATTCCAATCGCAATATTCTTTTCTTCTTCAGAAAGTCCAAGTTCATTTAAAGGAAGTTTATCTTTTATACCTTTAATAAATATTTTTTCAATTAAGCCATTTGCTAAACTTGTTTTGCCTTCATTTGTCAATGCCAAATTAGAAACGCCTTTTTCATCAACAATTACTAACTCTTTACTGGATAAATAGAGAAGAGTTCTCATTACTGCAACTTCAGGCAATTCTGAGATTTTAGCTATTTCATCAGGGTTTGATTCCCCTTTTAAATCACCCAATACTTTTAGAATAATCTTCTCTTGCTTTGAAAGCATTAAATTCACTTCTTCTTGAATTCGATAACGCAGGGACCGCCATTTTTGAATTGTGGTTTGTATTCCCACTTCTTTGATTCTCCTGGTTTTGAGTTTTCTACTGCACCAATAATTGACATAGCTCTAAGACAAGCTAATTTTTCTACTTTATCATCACAAACTAACATATTGCAATGTTCATTGTAAGGGCATTTGTATACAGTGTAAACAAATTTTTCACTATCACCTTCGATTTCATGGTCTTTACGGTTCATGAAACCCGTTTTAGAAACTTCTTCTACATACATCTTAGCGGCATCAAATCCTTCAAGATCGTATTTAAATTCAGCTCCAAGTTCTTTCCATTTGGCTATAAAAGGTCTGATAGAAATAATAATCCATTGCCTATAAAATGCCTCA
>LNGC01000015.1 GCA_001587715.1 Candidatus Methanofastidiosum methylothiophilum
TTGCTCTTTAGCTTTTCCTTTCTTTCAACTTCTTCTCCTTCTGTAACTTCCTCAAACTCAGAATCCAATAGTGGCTTTTCTCTTTCACTCAAAGATAGCTTTGCAAGCCTATTTTCATAATAAATTTGAACAGTTGCACCGTCCTTTACTGCCTGTTCAATATCATAAATATCAATATAGTTTCCAAATACCATTGGGGTACTTCTATCATCTCTTTCAATTGGAGTTCCAGTAAATCCGATAAATGAAGCGTTAGGCAGGGCGTCCCTAATATGTTTAGCAAATCCGTCAATGAAATCATACTGGCTTCTGTGAGCTTCATCTGCAATAACTACTATGTTTCGCCTATCAGATAACAGAGGATATGCATCCCCTTTCTGCTCAGGCAAGAATTTCTGGATTGTTGTAAATACTATCCCCCCAGCTGCAACTGAAAGGCATTTTTTTAGGTCATCCCTATCTTTAGCCTGAACAGGAGTCTGCCTAAGCATGCTTTTACATTTTGTAAAAGTTCCAAAAAGCTGATCATCAAGATCATTTCTATCGGTCAGTACAACAATTGTGGGATTGTTCATCGATAATACAATTTTTCCTGTAAAAAATACCATCGATAGGCTCTTTCCAGACCCTTGTGTATGCCAAACAACTCCACACCTCTTGTCTCCGGCAGGGCTTGAAGCCTTAAGTGTTGATAGAACAGCTTTGTTTACCGCATAGTACTGGTGGTATGCAGCTATCTTCTTCTTAGTTCCCTTCTCCTCATTTTCAAAAACAGTGAAATTTTGGATTAGATCAATCAGAACTTTCTTATTGCACATTCCTTGTAATATTACATCTAGCTGCGGAACAGCATCAGGAGCCTTATCCTCTCCATCGATAGTTTTCCATGGTAGCATCCACTCCCAGGGAGATGTTAATGATCCTGCCTTGGCATAAGAGCCGTCACTTGCAAGTATCAATTCATTATACTTTAATAATGAAGGGATTTCTGCCTTGTAGGTTTGGATCTGATCGTAGGCAGTTTTTACAGTTGCCTCTTCATCAGCTGGATTTTTTAGCTCAATTAAAACTAGAGGCAGCCCATTAACAAAAAGAACTATGTCAGGCCTTCTTGAGCAGTTCTGTTCAATCACTGAAAACTGATTTACTGCTAGAAATCTATTGTTATCGGACTTATTAAAATCAATGAGCCAGACTTTTGTTCCAACTATTCTGCCTTCTTGATTTCTATACTCTACATCGACTCCATTTACAAGCATATTGTGAAACAGCTCATTTGTTGCAATCTGATTTGGAGCCATTACTCTTAAGACTTTTTTAACTGCATCCTCTTTAGCATCATTTGGCAGATTGGGATTTAGATCATCAATTGAAGATCTTAGTCTATCTACTAAAATAACTTCATCATAGCTCTTCCTTTCCTGATTTAATCCATCAGGTGAGATGTCAGGGCCAAATACATAATCATAGCCAAGATCAGTGAGTATTTCTATGGCTGCCTCTTCAACATCTGATTCTGTGATAGCCTTCATTGGTTTGCCTCCAATGGAACCCTTATCTCGCCGCTCATGAGCTTTGGAAGGAGAGTGTCTCGTAATTCGGATAAGAATTGGTTTTCCAAACGATTTTTTGAGATGATTAAATATAACGTGGATAAAATATTATCCATTTTACATGAAGATTTTTCATCAGTTATGAATATATTAACGTCATCAAGGAAAAATTCAAAATTAAAATTTGATATTCCAGTAGATTGTTGTTGGTATAACATTATTTTTTTATTCGAATACAATTCATTTAAATATAAATCAAAATAAAAAGGACTAATTTTACTTTTTAAGCGCATTAATTTACAGAAGCTAGCACAAATAGCATTATTTCCAAGTTGGCCTAATAGTTGAGGAGTTATTAACAAAGTTCTTCCTACTGGCTGACCATAACTTCCTCCAGATATTTCTAAAATAAAATCAAACGGTTTTAGGCATCTTACATTATAAGTTGATTTTTTATGATATCTAAATGGAATATTTTTTACATTGCCAAATTTAATATGAGAAAAATCAGTTCCTCGAATTACAAAAGAACCTATTGAATTTGTATTTTCTTCTTTTTCCGATCCCCATCCGCCCCCTATATAGTGATCAATAATATTCCTTACCTTTTCAACTTTCCATTCTTTAGGGATATCCTTGCCAAGCTCTCTTGAATAGATCATCTCACCACCAGAGGATTGGTAAGGATTTCCATTTTCATCCGGGAACTCAAAGTCAGTAAACCATCTCCTGAATAAGATCTGACCAATCTCCTCTAGGGTCTTATTCATCTCGTTGTTTAGCTCGATTTTGTCATCAAGATCTGATAAAACTTTGGCAATTACTTTTTGATCTGGCAGTGGCGGAAATATTCTTTTTAAGTTAGATAAATATTCCCATGAAGCTCTTGGCATTCTAGTACCTTCAGAAGATTTAGTAGCCTCATTTACTATATCCCAACTAGAAAAGAAATAAAATAAATATTTGTTATCAAACTCTTTCTTTTCTTGAATTACAAAAAAATCTGTAGAGCAAACTCCATCAAAATTAGGCATATAAACTTTTCTAAAATATGGTCTTAATTTTCCAAATAAGATATTTCCTGATTTAAACATTAACTTAACACTTTTAATTTCTTCAGAGTTCCCAATTCCAACTAATTTTAAAGTTCCTTGCCCAATGTGTTCTAAACCAATATAGGATTTATTTTCATTTTTTGTAGGGCTATACGAATTTTTTACCAAAAAGCAAGTATCACCAATTTTTAATTTTCTCCATTTATATTTAGTCATTCTATTTTGAGATTCTTTGAATTCATTACCTTCAGAAATCATAGCCCAACCCTGAAAGATTTTTCCTTATTTCTTCTTCAAGCTCTTTAGATCTAGCAAATTGCTCAGAAAGCTTTTTTGTAAGTCTTTCCATCTTTTCATCGAAAGGCTCACTATCTTCTTCCTCTTCTTCTTTTGAAACATAACGTCCCGGAGCAAGAATATGGTTGTTCTTTCTTATTTCTTCTAAAGTAGCAGATTTACAAAATCCCGCTATATCTTTATATTCTCCACCTTCTCCTCTCCAGGCATGGTAAGTCGAAGCAATTTTATGAATATCCTCCTTAGTTAATTCTCGGTGTCTTCTATCCATCATTTCGCCCATATTTCTAGCATCGATGAATAGAACTTCCCCTTTCCTATTCCTAAACTTGTGATTGTCCCTGTCTCTTGAGATAAACCATAGACATGCAGGAATCATAGTATTGTAAAATAGCTTGTCTGGAAGTATTATCATACAGTCTACAATATCTGCTTCAACAATGTTTTTCCTAATCTCGCCCTCTCCAGAAGTATTCGATGACATTGAACCATTTGCCAAAACAAATCCTGCTATGCCTGTAGATGCCAAATGATGAATAAAATGCTGCACCCAAGCAAAGTTGGCATTTCCAGTTGGTGGAACTCCATACTTCCACCTTATGTCATCTCTCAATTGTTCTCCTTTCCAATCGCTATCATTAAAAGGAGGATTTGCTAAGATGAAATCAGCTTTTAGATCCTTATGTGCATCTTTTATGAAACTTCCTTCATTGTTCCATTGGATATTGGAATCAATACCTCTAATGGCAAGGTTCATCTTACATAGCCGCCAAGTTGTCTCGTTGCTTTCCTGACCGTAAATAGAAATGTCGCCAATCTTTCCGCCATGAACTTCGACAAATTTTTCACTTTGAACAAACATTCCTCCGGAGCCGCAACATGGGTCAAATACTCTTCCCTTGTATGGCTCAATCATCTCAACAAGTAGCTGAACTATGCAGCGAGGCGTATAGAATTGGCCGCCTTTCTTTCCTTCTGCATCTGCAAACTGGCCCAAAAAATACTCATATACTCTTCCCAAGAGATCCTTACTTTTGTTTTCTTTATCTCCTAGGCCAACATTTCCAATGAGATCAATAAGCTCCCCAAGCCTTTGTTTGTCAAGAGCAGGTCTTGCATAGTTTTTGGGAAGAATTCTCAATAAGGAAGGATTTCCTTTTTCTATGGCGTCCATAGCCTCGTCAATTAAGATTCCGATTTCAGGCCTCTTTGCATTGTCTAAAAGATATTCCCATCTGGCTCTTGAAGGGACCCAGAATACATTTCTTGAGAGGTACTCATCAATGTCTTCAGGATCAGACAATCCTTCTTTATCATTTTTCAACTCTTCATAAACTTCCTTAAAGGAATCAGAAATATATTTTAAGAAAATTAATCCTAAAACAATGTGCTTGTACTCTGCAGCGTCCATGTTGTTCCTGAGCTTGTCTGCAGCTGTCCAGAGGGTCTTTTCTAAATTATTAGTTGTTCCATTTAATATTGATTGAACTGCCATTCCATCGCCCGATTTAGTAATAAAGTCTAGCTATAAACTATTTTTCTCCATATATAAGAATATGGAAAAATTTAGGGAAAATAGGGAAAAATATTTCTTTTCTGTATTATTATTTTTATCTCTTAATTGACTCATTTACCCTCACAAAGCCTTTTAAACATTTTTTAAGCACTATTAAATACTAAATAGGAGTTATAATCATGAGAGAAAGAATACTTGTCACTTCCGCTCTTCCCTATGCAAATGGCCCCCTCCATGTAGGCCATATAGCAGGGGCTTACCTTCCAGCAGATACCTATGTCAGGTACAATAGGCTAGCTGGCGCGGATATAGTTTATGTAGGTGGAACAGACGAACATGGAACGGCAATAGAGATAAAGGCCCTAAAGGATGGCGTCACGCCAAAGGAACTTGTTGACTTTTACTATGAGGATATGAAGACAGATTTTAAAAATCTCGGCATATCCTATGATAACTTTTCAAGAACATCACTCCCCGTTCACCACAAGACCTCTCAAGACTTTTTCTTGAAGATCTTAAAGAACGGCCATATTGAGAGGAAGACTGTTACACAGGCATTCTGCCCGAAGTGCAACATGTTCTTAGCGGACAGGTACGTCGAGGGGACATGCCCCGCATGCTCTGCACCAGATCAGAAAGGAAACCAGTGCGAGGTATGCGGAAAGGTCTTAGAGCCTATCGAGCTAGTCAACCCAAAGTGCATTACCTGCTCTACAACACCAGAAGTAAAGGAAACATTCCAGTGGTTTATCAGGCTAAGCGACTTTCAGGATGAGCTAGAAGTCTGGATGAAGTCAAACAAGCACTGGAGGCCAAATGTCGTAAACTTCTGTCTCAACTGGATAAAAGAAGGGTTACAAGATAGGGCAATCACAAGAGATTTGCAGTGGGGTATCAAGGTCCCGCTAGAAGAAGGAAAAGACAAGGTTCTATATGTCTGGTTTGAAGCAGTCATTGGGTACGTCTCATCCACAAAGGAGTGGGCAGAGCGAATGGGAAAACCTGATGCATGGAAGGATTATTGGCTTGACGGAAAGATCGTCCACTTCATCGGTAAGGATAACATACCTTTCCATGCCATCATGTGGCCGGCATTCTTGCTTGGCTATGGCGAATACGAAGGCAGGAAGTGGAAGCTACCATACGATGTCCCGGCAAATGAGTACCTCAACATCGGCGGAAAGAAGACATCGACATCAAGGAACTGGGCGATATGGCTTGGCGACTTCTTAAAGGACTTCCCGCCAGACTACTTGAGATATTACCTCACAACAGTAGCCCCAGAATCAAGGGATTCAGACTTCCTCTGGGAGGATTTCCAGAAGAGGATAAATGACGAGCTAAATGATATAATAGGAAACTTTGTCCACAGGTCCATCACATTTGCTTACAACAACTTTGACGGAAAGATTCCATCTCTTGATAAATCACTCCTTGACGATGACGATAAGGAAGCCATAAAGAACATGGAAGAGATCGGTACAAAGGTCTCTGACCTCATAAAGGTATTCAAGATGAAGGATGCATTGAAGGAGGTCGTCTCATTTGCAAAGAGCTGCAACAGGTACTTTGACAAGAAGGAGCCGTGGAAGCTAGTAAAGACTGACAAAGCAAAAGCAGCAAACACAATCTACATATCGCTAGAGCTAGCAAAGACGCTCTCAATGGTCCTAAATCCGTTCCTCCCGTTCTCAACAGAGAAGATGCTAAAGGAGATAGGCATCAGTAAGTTTGTCTGGGATGACAGCGCAAAGCTACTGCTAGAGCAGGGAAAATCCTTAGGAAAGCCAGAGCCTATATTCTCCAAAGTCCCTGATGAGGAGATAAAGAGGCAGGTCCAGAAGCTTGATAATCCAGCTCCAATGAAGAAGACTTTGGTAAAGAAGGAGGAAAAGCCAATGATACCATTTGATGAGTTTGCAAAACTTGATATAAGGACTGGTAAGATCATCTCAGTTGATGACCACCCGAAGGCGGATAAGCTCTATGTCATGAAGATTGATGTCGGGGAAGAGAGAACTATAGTTGCAGGCATAAAGAGCTACTATAAGAAGGAAGAATTAATCGGAAAGAAGATAGTGGCAATCTGCAATCTTGAACCAGCAACAATCCGTGGCGTAAAGAGTGAAGCGATGCTTTTGGCTGCTGACGACGGAAAGCTTGTATCACTTTTAGAAGCAGACAAAGAAATGAAAACAGGTGCAAAGATTAGATAATTTTATTTTATAATATTTTTATCTATTCTTTATAATTTTTCTTCTTTTGTCTAATTTACATAGAAATATTTAAATATTGTATTTCATTATTTTTTTCAGTGTTACTCATGAAAAAAATAATAACTTCGATTATAATCTTGTTTTTTGGCATCTCTCTTACGATGCCAATGGTGTTTGGAACTGTTACGTTATATGATGTAAAAAACTACCCTTATGATATTGATGAAAAATATGGCTATCTTGAAAATGGAGAAGGCGATGCATACGATCTTATGTACTACTTAAGTATAAACGGAATAACATATTCTTATGGCCCAGCTACCTATACAACTGAACTTGATGGAAGACAAATAGTATTAGGTGTTACAAATATTGGTGGGCTAAACGTTCAGAGAAAGATATTTGTTCCTCTAACAGAGAACTGGGCAAGATATTTGGAAATAATTCATAACCCTACTGGTGCCCCTATTACTGCCAACGTAAGGATTTACGGGAATTTGGGCTCTGACAGTTCGACAACACTAATTTCCACATCAAGCACAGTTTATTCACCTCCACTTCTTGTTCCTAGTGGAGGACAAATAATCCCAGGCCCAGGAAATTTTTGGGCAGTGACAGATGATTATTCAGACGGCGGTGCTGATCCATCACTTGCCCATGTTTGGGGCGGACCAAAAGGAAATGACCATATTGATTATGCAAGATTTTATAATACTACTCATAATGATAATCTGGAATACTTATGGAATAACATTACAATTGCCCCGGGGCAGACAGTTGTCATAATGCACTTTGCGGTCCAACAGACAAACAGTGCAAATGCAATATCAGAAGCTAAGGAATTGTACGATAATGATGGGAACTTAAATCACATAATGTATGCAAGTGAACCTAACAGCAATGACATCCAGAACATTATAAACTGGGGCGCAAGACAACAAAACAAGGAACTACCTATGAAGGGCATCCTTGACATAATAAAGAAGAACAAGGAAGAATCAAACGATAACTAAGAACTAATAATTTTATTCTCTTTTTCTTAAAATTTTGAAAATCAAATCCCAAAAGTTTAAATAGTATTTTTTCTTTTTATTATTAAATTAATGGTGATTATTATGAATAAAATAAAATCTATTTTAATAATGTCAATACTTTTAGGAAGTATTTTTATGATATTAAGTCCAGTTTCTGCGGCTACTTATAATGTCTATGAAAGTGATGGATGGCAGGTCCTTCATGACACAATTCAAAATGCGCCTTCTGGATCCACGATTTATGTCCATGCAGGTATATATTATATCCAAGACCCTATTGATATTATGAATTATAGTAATATCACAGTAATTGGAGACAGTCCTCTTAATACGATAATCGATGCAACGAGTTCTGGTGGAGACGGCTTCCTTTGTACTCAAAATTATTTTACCATAAAAAATATTACAGTTAGAAATGCCCCATATACGGGAATCAGAGTGTCTGATTATTCCTTAGTTGAAAACTGTATTGTTCATAGCAATGATGATGGTATATATATCGCCCACTATTCAACAGTCAAAAACTGTCTTGTATACGGTAATAGCGGTCGTGGGATTTCCATCAATCAGTACTGCGAAGCTATAAACTGCACATCTGCATTCAATGGAAGAGATGGAATTGAAGTAGAGGACTATTGTAAAGTCTATAACTGCATATTCGCCAAAAATGGCGACGATGGATTCGACATTGATTCTGTGGGTATATACGTATATAACAGTAATTCATGGGGCAATGCCGACTATGATTGGTATGACGATGGCGGTGTTCATTTTAGTAACTGTATTTCAGTTGATCCAAAGTTTGCTAATGGCATAAATACATTCTATCTTTCACCAGGAAGTCCATGCGTAGATAAAGGCTCTGCATCATCATCAGCACTTGGATTATACCAAGGATTCACAACAAGAACAGATGGCAGATGGGACACAGGAACAGTTGACATGGGATTCCACTATGCTTCCAATAGAGGCCCACCATCAAGCCTACCAATCGCTAAAATACTTGAAATCCTAAAAGGCAATCAGGAAGAATAATATTCTTTATTTTCTTTTCTCTTTTTCTTAAAATTTTGAAAATCAAAACCCAAAAAGTTAAATATAATAAATTATTTTTTTATTCATATTAATGGTGATTTTTCATGAATAAAATAAAATCTGTAATAATAATGTCAATCCTTTTAGCAAGTATTTTTATCGTATTAAGTCCGGTCTCTGCGGCCACGTATCATGTCTATCCCGGAGATGATATTCGGGCAATAATTCAGGGTGCAACATCTGGCGATACGATTTATGTTCATGCCGGAACTTATAACATAGTTAATACAATAAGTATACCAGCAGATCACATCACAATTATCGGTGATGATCCGCTCACAACAATTTTAGACGCTAGTGGAATATCTGGGGGAGACGTCATTACTACGTCTGGGCATAACTACCTGATTATTAGAAATATTACAGTTCAAAATAATCCTGATGATGATGGAATTGAAGTTGAAGAATACTGTGAAGTTACAAACTGCATCATCAAAAACTGTGACGATGGGATTGTCTACGATACAGAAGGCCACCATAACACTATCCAAAACTGCATAGTTTCTAATTGTAGAGATGATGGTATCCAAGTATATGATTATAACACTATCGAAAATTGTATATCTTTTGGAAACGGCGAAGATGGTTTTGATATGGGTGAAAATTCTACAATAAAAAACTGTCTAGCATATGATAACGATGAATCGGGATTTTATGATGGGGAGGATTGCACATACATCAACTGCACAGCTGCAAATAATGGTGACGATGGATTCTACTCTGATGACGGAGGAGCTAAAATCATAAACTGCATTGCAGTCGGAAACAATAAAGATGGATTTGATATACAACCAGATGGTTCGGAAATACTGTACTCAAACGCATGGAACAACACTGGGAACAATTATGATGAAGCGCCTGCGGGAACTGGCTCAATCTCAGTTGACCCCTTCTTCATGAAAGGGCCATTGGGGGACTTCTACCTCTTCAAGTCAAGCCCATGTGTTAACAAAGGCTCAGACTCTGCAATAAATCTTGGGCTTTCAACAGGATTTACTACAAATGTCAAAGGTGCATTTGACACTGGAACTGTCGATATGGGATACCACTATTCTTCAAACGGAGGATCTGACTCTTCTCTGCCAATCGCTAAAATACTTGAAATACTCAAAGGCAATCAGGAAGGATAATATTCTTTTATTTTCTTTTCTTTTTCTTAATTATTTTGATAATCAAAACCTAAATATTTAAATAGTATTAATTCTTTTTATTTTTAACTTAATGGTGATTATTATGAATAAAATAAAATCTATTTTAATAATGTCAATCCTTTTAGCAAGTATTTTTGCTTTATTAAGCCCAGTTTCTGCAGCAACTTATCATGTCTACCCTGGAGATGATATAGAAGCAATAATTGAAGGCGCAACATCTGGAGACACGATTTATGTCCATGCTGGAACACATTATCCAACAAGGACAATTACAGTTTCTGGTCATCCATCAATAATTGGGGATAGCCCTTCTAACACCATAATCGATTTCAACAATATTGGAGGGGGCATTGACGCTTCTTCACAGGACGGTTTTACTATCAAGAACATCACAGTGAAAAATTCCGCTGGACATGGGATATTAGTTGACGATGAATGCCTGGTCGAGAACTGCATTGTATATGGGTGCGGGGGCGATGGTTTTCGAGTTGATGAAGAGTCCACATTAAAGAACTGTCTATCCTACGATAATGTCGATGATGGATTTAATGATGAAGAAGGCTGTACTTATATCAACTGCACAGCGGCAAACAATGGAGGCAGTGGATTCTACTCTGAAGATGGAGAAGATACTTTAGTAAACTGTATAGCAGTGGGAAACAAAGACGATGGATTTGATATATGGAATTCTGATTCAGAAATCTTATACTCAAATGCTTGGGGCAACAGTGATGTTCAGTATCAGGGAACTTCTCCAGGAACTGGCTCAATCTCAGTTGACCCCTTCTTCATGAAAGGGCCATTGGGGGACTTCTACCTCTTCAAGTCAAGCCCATGTGTTAACAAAGGCTCAGACTCTGCAATAAATCTTGGGCTTTCAACAGGATTTACTACAAATGTCAAAGGTGCATTTGACACTGGAACTGTCGATATGGGATACCACTATTCTTCAAACGGAGGATCTGACTCTTCTCTGCCAATCGCTAAAATACTTGAGATAATCAAAAGCAATCAGTAAAATTAAATTTCCTTTTTTATTTATTCTCTTTTCTCATATAAAAAATTTCAATCGTAGACATCTTCCCTATGCCTAAACCTTAGAAGGAATATCTTGTCATCAATAAGTGCATATACCAATCTATACGGAGAAACGTAAACTGATCTTTCGCCCTTTAGATTGTATCGGAGAGGTTTTCCAACCTCAGGATTTGTTAGGATCTTCTCAACTTGCTTTACTAGTCGCTCTTTTAAGGCCTTATCACGAATCTTCTTGACATCCTCTTCAAATTCCTTAGAATAGACTACCCTTACCATTTCTTCATTTCCTCTAAGAGCTCGCTACCTTCCATCTCTTTGTAGTCGCCGCTGTCTATACTGTCCCAAGCCTCTTTTATTCGTTTTAGGAGTATCCTCTCCTCTTCAGTTATTTTTGGATTGACCTTTTTCAAGATGATGAAGTTCTCTTCAGAAACGGCGGCCAATAGATCCCCTTCTTGTATATCTAGATTTTCCCTTATGTCCTTTGGGATGACGATCTGGCCTTTAGAGCTTACCCGGGTGAAAGCTTCCTTAGGATTTGCAGTAGTTGTAACCATGAAGTAAGATTATCTTACTTGTTTATATATTTTTGGGATAAGTTGGTACACCGTTTCATAATCCAGTGTTTCCAATAGAAACACTTCATCAAGTCTACCAATAGCGAAGATCCTTGAAATCCTAAAAGAAAATAAATAATAATTTTCTTTTATTTTCTACATATTTTTTCAATGAAAAAATCTTTAATAGTTAAATTTAAATATTGTTAATTATTATTTTTCTTAACTTAGTAGTGATTATTATGAAAAAATTATATGCAACTATTATATCCTTGCTATTTGTAGGGAGTTTTTTTGGAATTGCCTCAGTTTTTGGGGCTCATTTTACAAGCTTTGGTGCAAACAATTACAGAGTCTATGATGCAAACTACAACTGGATTGAAATAAAGGATACGGGAACAGAGATTACTGATTGGGTCGGAAACGGTGACGATGGCTATGCTAAAATAGATATAGGTTTTGACTTTCCGTTCTATGGTGAAAAATATAATGCCCTCTATCTCTCAACAAACGGCCACATAGATTTTGTTCAAGGCCCTGGCAATTATAACTACAACGAGAACCCTCCCCCTATTTACCAAATACCTACCGGAAGTAACACGGCGAGCGAATGGGGAGAAAATCCATTAATTGCATTTTTCTTCATTGATATGGTTTTTAATCATGATTATGGAACAGGTTATGGAACTGCTTACTACCAAAACTTTGGAGATTACTTTGTCATTGAGTACTATGAAGTGCCGATGTACTATAGTAGTGCTAATTCAGCCAATCCAACTGCTGGAGAACATACCATGCAGGTGATACTCTACAAGAACGGTAATATCAAGATGCAGTACAAGAGCCTTACATACACAACTGGCTATGAAGGCTTCAGACCAGTTACAGGGCTTGACTATGACGATGTTACGGGTGTTTCATACGATGGACCACTAAGAAATGGGCTTGCACTTTGGTATACTACAGGTGCAGACCCAGATCATAAGTCATTGCCAATGGCACAGATTCTGAAGATACTTAAAGAGAATCAAGACAACAAATAATCTTTTATTTATCTTCTCTTTTCTTATTGATAATCAAAACCCAAAAAGTTTAAATAGTATTTTTTCTTTTTATTATTAACTTAATGGTGAAAACATGAAAAAAATTATACCTATTTTAATAATTAGCATGTTCTTAATCTCCCTAACTTCTGCATATGCTGCAGATGGGGATGAAAAGTGGACATATACTGCAGGAGGAAATCTCAGATCATCGCCTGCAATAGCAACTGATGGGACGATCTATATTGGGTGCATGGATGATTATATCTATGCGGTAAGTCCATCCGGTGCCTTTAAATGGAAATTTGAAACAAATGGTGATATTTATTCTTCACCATCAATATCTCCAGACGGCACAATATATTTTGGAAGCAATGATAACTACATATACGCAGTTTATCCATCTGGATCTTTAAAGTGGAAATATATGACAAACGGAGCTGTTAGATCTTCCCCCGCAATCGGTGCAGACGGCACAGTCTACATAGGGAGCAATGACAGCTACCTATACGCAATGACCTCCGATGGAGCTCTTAAGTGGAGATACAATACGGGAGGAAACATTAGATCATCTCCTGCAATCGGTGCAGACGGCACAATATATGTGGGAAGTAATAGCGATTACCTATATGCGATAACTCCAAGTGGAGCGCTAAAATGGAGATTTTCAACTGATGGAGGAATTAGATCATCTCCTGCAATCGGTGCAGATGGCACAATATATGTTGGAACATTAACTGGTTACTTCTATGCAATTAGGGATGCCGGAACTAGCGGCGCAGAGAAATGGAATTTCTCTACTGGAGAAGGCATTGAGGCCTCTCCTGCAATAGGGCCGGACGGCACAGTTTACATAGGAAGCAACGATGACTACCTATACGCAATAAGGGATAACGGGACCAGTGGTGTAGAAAAATGGAAGTTTGATACATACGGCGATGTCCAGACAACTCCAGCTATAGGCCCTGACGGCATATTATACATAGGAAGTGACGGCGGAACAATGTATGCCTTAGATGCTAACAAAAATGTAATTTGGCAGCATGCTACAGGCGGCAATATCAGGTCCTCAGCAGCGATCGCTAAAGACGGTACAGTTTACTTTGGAAGCAACGACAGTAAGCTTTACGCTTTATATGGCAGCTCTAACTGGGTTGACAGAGACTACGATTATTCAATGAAATTATATGCAAACTCAAACTGGCCAAAATTCGGGCAGAACAATTTCAATCTTCACAGGGCAATAACAGTTATTCAGAAAACCCTTCCAATGAAGAAGATAATGAAGATCATTGAAGAAAATCAAGACAACGAATAAATCTTTATTTTTAATTCTATTTCTTCTTATTATTAATTTTCCACCTTACAAATCAACATATTATTTTAATAATTGATTACTAATAACAACCAATAATTTTATATATTATCGCTTCACTATTTTAGGATATAAATAGGTGAAGAAATGAAGAAAATAATATCTATATTAATAATTAGTATATTCTTAATATCTTTAAGCTCTGTATATGCTGCAGAAGGGGATGCTCTTTGGCAAAAGCTTGGCCCTAATGGCTATGCTTATGGAGTCGCAGTTGACTCAAAGGACAACATCATAGTCACCGGTACTGGGGGTACAATAAAGTACAATTCTAACGGCAATTTGCTCAAAGAAATAAGTTTTGATGGATACGACGTTGAAGTCGACTCAAAGGACAACATCATAGTTACCGGTGGTGACGGCACAATGAAGTTCGATCCTAACGGCAATGGGATATGGGCAAGTGCAATCGATTTTGATGGAGAAGGAATTGCAGTCGACTCAAATGACAACATATTGGTAGACGACGGTTATTTCACCACACGGAAGTACTCTTCAAGTGGAACCTTTATCTGGGAAAAGATATTTGATAGCGGCGGTAACTATGATTATTCTTACGGCGTTGCCGCAGACTCTTTTGACAACGTAATTGTTTCAGGATACAACGGTAACGATGTTTCTAGTTGGGCATCAATAATTGTAAAATACAGCCCGGATGGAACAAAGCTATGGGATATCATAGACGACATAGAACCCAGATGGAGCTACAAAGTTGCAGTCGATTCATACAACAATATCATAGCTGCCGGGGGAAGATACATTTCTTATGATTGGCTGACAAAGAAATATGATCCCAACGGCAATAAGATTTGGGAAAAAGGCTTTGATTTTGCAGGTATAAGTGATGATCAAGGATGGGCAGTGGCAGTTGATTCAAAAAACGATATAATTGTAACAGGTTGGGTCAATGATGGTGGAACTAGAAAATACTTCACAATTAAGTACCAGGGTGTTCCCCCAAGGAATAAGTCACTTCCAATAGCACAGATACTTAAGATTTTAAAACTTAATAAAGAGAAATAATCTTCTTTTTTTCTCTTCTTTTTCCACTAAACTTTTAAGGCCATAGTAATATCTTGCTTGTATTTAAAAAAAAATCGTATGTTGAGTAGATTTTATGGCCAAACCAAGAACTGAAATACTTAAGGAACTTCTTAAAGAATTTAAATCATCATCTGCAGACGTTCAGGCTTCAGCTGTCGTCTCAACTGATGGTTTAATTATTGCAAGTGAATTGCCACAAGACGTCGAAGAAGACAGAGTAGCTGCAATGTCTGCAGCAATGCTCTCATTAGGAGAAAGAACCTCTAAAGAACTCATGAAGGGCTCTCTAGAACAGGTCTTTGTAAAAGGCCAGGATGGCTACATCCTCCTCATGGGTGCTGGGGATGAGGCAGTTCTCACAGCGCTTGCGAAAAAGGATGCAAAGCTGGGCCTAGTCTTTCTGGATATGAAAAGGGCTGCCGATAAGATCTCTGAGGTGATTTAATGGCAGAATTTAAGGCTGCAAAAGTACCACCAGAAATGGCCCCTATCTTTCTTAAATCAGAGGAGATCATAAACGAGTTCTTCAAAAAGATTGTTCACCAACCTGAGAAAGGAAGAATTGACATTGATGGCGATAGGTACATGTGGGTTCGCGCAACGTCCCTTGCAGTTTCTTTTAGGCACACTTTAGAGGACGTTTATGGGGACAAGGGAACTGACCAGATTATGTATAAATTTGGCAAGGCCGTAGGTCTCCAAGAAGCTAAAGAGTTTCATAAAAAATTTGGGATAAAAGATCCTTTAGAAAAGCTCTCTGCGGGGCCTGTGTACTTTTCTTACAGCGGCTGGGCGTTTGTGGATATTCTGCCCGCATCTGCACCTTCACCTGACGAGAACTACCTGCTAGTCTACCACCACCCTGGGTCCTTTGAAGCTGAACCCTTCTTGAAAAAAGGAGAGAAGTCAAATCGTAATATTTGCCACATAAATGCGGGGTACTCTGCAGGTTGGTGTGAAGAATCCTTTGGCGTGCCTTTAGAAGCTAGGGAGATAACATGCAAAGCAAAAGGAGACGACAAATGTACATTCATCATGTGTCACAGAAATACTATTCTAAAGAGATTAGAGATATTGCACGATCTACTCTCAAAAGGTAAAAAAGTTGAAGAGCTTACGCCAGGCGATTTAGCCATATAAAACTTTTTTTAATTATAACTTCTTTTTTCCACTAACTTTTTAAGACAATAAACATCTTTTTACACATGGCAGACCCAATTGGAGAAAAGATTGTTATTACTGTATTATCAGCCGATAGGCCCGGTATCGTGGCGGGCGTCACAAGGGTATTGGCTGACTTAAATGTCAATATATTAGAGTTAAGCCAGACTGTTCTTGACGGCGTGTTCTCAATGATTGCCATAGCCGATATATCTACATCAGGCTATGACTTTAAGAAGATAAAGCATGATTTAGAAGCAGAGGGTGTTAAGCTTAACATTAATCTCCTAATTCAGCGGAAGGAGATATTTGACAGGATGCACAGGGTTTGAAGTGTATGGTTACATCAGATGAGATCCTTGAGACTATCAAGATGGTAAAGGTTGAGCAGCTTGACATCAGGACTGTAACGCTCGGCATCAATTTATTAGACTGTGCCAAAAATGATGTTGGACATACCTGCGAAAGAATTACTGATAAATTAATCGATAAAGCCGGTGACTTTGTCGAGATTGTAAATAGCGTTCAGGAAGATTTTGGCATCCCCATAGTGAACAAGAGGATAGCCGTGACTCCTATCTCGCTAATAATAAACGCCCTCGGCATGCCATCAAAGAAGGCGGCAGTTAAAATTGCTACAACTCTTGATGAAGCTGCTGAAGACCTTGGTATTAATTTTATTGGTGGTTACACAGCTTTAGTTCATAGGGCAGCATCGCTAGGCGACAACATGCTAATCGAATCAATCCCAGAGGCAATGGAAGCTACTGAAAGGCTTTGCTCATCCGTAGTTGTCGCTTCAACTCGAGATGGAATAAACATGGACGAGATCCTTAGGATGGGCAGAATAATCAAAAAGACATCCGAGGTATCTGATACTGGATGCGCAAGGCTAGTCGTACTTGCAAATGCACCAGAAGATATACCTTTCATGCCTGGTGCATACCACGGTATTGGGAACTCTGATGCATCTATCAATGTCGGTATAAGTGGGCCAGGGGTAGTAAGGGCTGCAGTAGAGAAGACCGACGGAAACTTCATGGAGTTATGCGATACAATAAAGAGGGTGTCATTTAAGATTGTAAGGGCCGGGGAATTGATTGGGGAAGAGGTCGCTAAAAGAATGAAGGTAGACTTTGGATCTATTGATTTATCACTTGCACCAACTCCTGCTGTAGGGGATAGTGTCGCAAAGATCATAGAGGACATGGGCATAGAGCACTGCGGCGGGCCAGGATCAACTTGTGCCTTAGCACTTCTAACAGACGCTGTTAAAAAAGGAGGCATAATGGCAAGCTCTAGAATAGGAGGATACAGCGGTGCATTCATACCTGTATCAGAAGACAGGGGCATGATAGAAGTTGCAAAGGCTGGGCACATAAATATTGAAAAGCTTGAGGCAATGACTTCAGTATGCTCTGTGGGGCTAGACATGGTCCCAATTCCAGGCGATACGCCAGCAGAGATTATTGCAGGGATTATAGCAGATCAGATGGCGATAGGTGTTTACAACAATAAAACAGTGGGTGCAAGGCTTGTTCCAATCAAAGGAAAGAAGGAAGGGGACTATGTACATTTTGGAGGCCTATTGGGGGAAGGGTCAGTCATGCCAGTTAAAAAAATCGACTGCTCTAAATTTGTGAAACGGGGCGGCAGGATCCCGGCATCAGTCACAAGCTTTAGGAATTAAACTTAATTATATAAGTTCAAAAACACTTATATAGAAATCTTTTTTATTAATAATTATGGGCATTATTGTTCATGCAAAAATTAAAGATGGAATTATTAAAACAGACGAGGATCTTTCCAAACTTGGAATTGATGATGAAAAAGTCATTTTGGAAATAAGAAAATCAAAGATTGACGAAATAGAAAAAAAACTTGTCCAGTCAAAGAAAGAGCTTATCGATGAAAGTATTGAAATGACTGAATACGGTGTAGATGTTGAATAATATTTCTGACATCTTAAAAGATTCAAGAATTTTTATAGATTCGAATATATTTACTTACTTTCTTTTGAAACGTGAAGAGTATTATAACAACGTCAAAGAATTTTTTAAAAGAATCGATGAAAAGGAAATCATTGGATTCATTAATCCCATTGTTATTTCTGAAACATATTTCAACTATCTGAGGGTAAAAATAAGTGAAAAATATAATGCCCCTATAAGAGATGTTCCTAAACTTATTAAAGATAAACCCGAAATTTTAAGTGAAATTCCAATTGAAGTTGTAGACGGGATTTTGGCACTTGAGAACATAAAAATCTTAGAGTATAGGTCCGAAGCAGATATCAAATATTTTATTTCTAAATATTCTCTTCTCCCAAATGATGCTATTAATGCAGCAACCTGCAAATTATATAATATTGATAATATGGCAACAAATGACAATGATTTTAATAGAGTTGATTTTCTGAATCTTTTCAGGCCTTGAATCACGATTAGTTTTCCTCCCTGAAATAATGCATCAGTCACAAGCTTTAGGAATTAATTTATTTCTTTTCTTACCTCAAATCTACTCATTGCCAATGAGTAGATTTATATATAAGTACTCATTATGAATGAGTATGACTACCAAGGAGATATTAAGGCAGGTAGTAATAAATCAAAGGAATGAACTAAACATCCAGAAAGAAACTGTAAGAAGGGAGCTATTAGACAAGATATTGGATTTCTTTGAAGATGAAAGGATAATTATCCTAACTGGTATAAGGCGATGTGGTAAATCCACTTTATTAAAGCAGCTCATGCAGAATACCTCAGGATGGTGCTATCTAAACTTTGAAGATGAAAGGCTAATAGACTTTAATGCTAAAGAATTTGAAACTCTAAATGAAGTCTTGATAGAAGCTTATGGCCAATCAAAAATCTACTTCTTCGATGAGATCCAGAATGTCGAGAAATTTGAAACTTTTGTTAGAAGATTGCAGGATGAAGGCAAAAAAATAATACTCACCGGATCAAATGCTTCGCTTCTTAGTAAAGAGTTTGGCACAAGGCTCACCGGGAGGTACAAGGTGTTTGAAGTCTATCCTTTCTCATTCAGTGAATTTCTCTTATTTAAAAATATAGCCGTCAATAAGGATGATTTTTACTTATCTGAAAAAAAGATTAATCTCCAAAATCTCTTTGGAGAATACCTTACCTCAGGGGGATTCCCAGAGTACCTAAAAAATCAAGACGAGGATTACTTAAAAACAGTATATGAGAACATACTGTACAAGGATATAATAGTCAGGTACTCTATAAAGAAGGAGAAAATATTGAAGGGGCTTGTGAACATGCTTGCGACAAACGCTTCATGTAAGTTTACATACAACTCTCTTAAGAAAACACTCGGCCTTGGAAATGCCATAACTGTGAAGGAATATATCTCCTATCTTGGGAACTCTTACCTATTCTTTGAAGTGTTAAAATTCTCTCATTCATTGAGGCAGCAGCTTAACTCTCCCAGGAAGATATACCTTGTTGATCAAGCGTTCAACAAGATATCCGGCCTAACATTTACACCAAATAAAGGTAGGAACTTAGAGAACCTGATATTCATTGAATTAAAAAGACAAAATAAGGAGATCTATTATTACTCAAATAAGAATGAATGCGATTTTTTAGTAAAAGAAGGAAATACAATAACAAAAGCAATACAGGTTTCGTATATGCTCGATGAAACTAACAGAGAGCGGGAGATAAACGGATTAATTGATGCGATGAATACCCTAAAACTAAAAGGAGGATTAATTATAACTTTTGAGCAGACAGAAGAGATTGAAATTGAAGATAAAAAAATTAGAGTTATACCTGCTTATAGGTGGATTATTGAAGGCGCAGATTAAACTTAAAGTGATTAAAGAAGGATGACCTCTCCAATTTTAAATGAGGCGAAAGGATCCCATCATCATTTACAAGCTTTAGGATTAATCTATTCTTTTTTACTTAAATTCTCTATAAGAAATGGCCACCCAAAATCTTTAAATATTTAAGAATAATATTTTTGACAAATATTGTCCGTGTTATTATGAAAAAACAAATAGTATTGATCTTGTAATATCTTAAATTTAATTTTCTTCTTTTTTCTAATTATCAAACTTTAAAAGCAAATATTTATATGGCCAATCGCCGTAATTTATTGTAGTTTATAGGTGATAATTATGAAGAAAATATTTGCAATTATAATAGGATTTCTATTTTTTGGAAGTATTTTTGGTATAGCTTCAATTACGGCAGGCGGGGGTTGCGACTGTAGTCAAGTGAACTTTCTCCTGAGTCAGACTACTGTTCAAGTTGGGGATACATTTACAATAACTAAACGTGGATATTGTTTATACGACGAACAACCTTACCCCGGAACACTTAAAGAGATGCTGCAATTCGTAAGTGGAAGTGATGAGGGCATTTGGGAAACTGTTACTTTTAGAGCATTGAGACCTGGAACTATAACATACACAAGTGAAGATTGTAGCGATGTTCATATAGTTACAATAGTTCCAAAAGAATACCCAATTTTCTCCTTCATGAATATTCTCGGCTTTGGCAAGAGAAAATAATTTTTTATTCTCTTTCTTCTAATTCTAATTTTAAATGCAAATAGTTAAAAATAATCATAGTCTATACTAGTTAACTTTAGGTGTTAACTATGAAGAAAATATTTGCATTATTAATATCGTTGCTTTTTGTAGCAAGTGTTTTTGGTGTAGCCCAAACAATGGCCGAAGGTACATGCAAATGTGACGGAACTGATGTAGTATTGCCTGGCCAAGTAGAAGTAGGCAAAGAATTTATTTTTAAATACAGAACTGGCTGTGACGGCGTTATCTCTGTTGCAGGTGGCGGAAATAAAGATAATTATATCACCCAACTTGGAGAAGAATGGACAGAGGGGGAAATGACTTTTAGGAAATACAGGGCTTTGAGGCCAGGCACATTAAACTTTTGCCCCTTCTGTGAAGAGCCAAATTGCGTGACACTACATATTCTTCCAAACTCACATCCAATGCAACAATTTATGAAGATACTAGGTTTTGGCAAGAAAAAATAAATATTTTTTTTTCCTCTTTTATCGAAATCATTTTAAGTCCCAAAGATTACTATAAGAGTAGTCATGCCAATAAAGGATAAGAATAGCGTCGAGATTCTAAAACTAAAGATTGAAGAACTCGAAAAGGAAAATACTCTCCTTAGATTACTTACCGAAAACACAATTGATATCTTATTTCTACTGGACTCTGAAGCTAATTTTCTCTACTTAAGCAATAGCTTTGAGATTGAAACAGGGTACCCTATTAAAAAAATGATAGGGAAGAATATCAAGAATATTCTCACTAAAGAATCTTTTAACAATGCAATGGCCCGCCTTGAAAAATGGGGGCAAGGTGAGACATCTCTCCCAAATTATGAAATTCAGATAAGAACAAGTGATAATAAATTAAAGGATTATGAAGTTGCCACTTTCCCTATTTTTGAGCAAGGCAAATTAAAGTTTATCACTGGAACTGCAAGAAACATCGCAGAAAAGAAGCTGATTGAAAATAAGCTTGTAGAAAGTGAGAAACTTTACCGGACATTGGCAGATACTTCTCAGGATGTCATTTGGATTACTGACATGAAAGGGAAATTTATATATGTCAGCCCTTCTGTTGAAAAGCTTAGAGGGTATACGCCTGAAGAGGTCATGAAGCAGCCCCTAACAGAGGCTATTTGCCCAGGGTCATTGCCCGCAGTTCTCAAAGGGTACGTGCTTGCTAAAAATAAAAAGAAAGAAGATATTCTAAAAATGCCAAATCCACCTTATGAAGTTGAGCAGCCATGCAAGGACGGCTCTACTGTATGGACTGAGGTCATAGCGGAAGTTATCCTTGATGATAAAGATAAAAAAGTAGGGATTTTAGGGGTCTCACGGGATATATCAGATAGAAAAAAATCTCAGGAAGTTATAGTTAAACTAAATGAGACTTTGAAACTATTAAACAAGATAATGAGGCACGACATTGCAAATAATCTTACCGTAACATTAATGTCTCTTGAGTTGATAGATACAGAAAACAACAAATTAAAGGATAAGGCCATAAGGTCAATCTACAAGAGCATTGAATTAATTGAGAAGATGAGGGAGCTTGAAAATGCAATCTCATCTGGTGGCGAAACAAAGAGCTATAATCTTAAAGTAATAATAGAGAACACAATTAAAGAGTATAGAGACACTAAATTTAATATCAATGGTAATTGCAATGTTATCGGGGACAATGCACTGGCATCAGTTATTGATAATATTGTAAGGAATGCCATTGTTCACGGAAAAACAGATAGAATACGTTTTGATATTTCTGAAGAAGGAAAAAACTGTATGCTAAAGATATCTGATTATGGGAAAGGCATTCCAGAAGGAATAAAGCACAGGATATTTGATGAGGGATTCAGCTATGGCGATCAGTTGAGTTCTGGCCTTGGTCTTTTCATAGTCAAAAAAACAATTGAGAGATACGGTGGAAAAATATATTTTGAGGATAACAAGCCCAAAGGTACTGTGTTTGTAATTACATTAAAGAAAGCAGATTGATTTCATCTAAAAACGAAATCAAATAGTAATTTTCATTTTTTTTAGTTATTCTTATATACTTAGAGTTTCATAGTTAATGTGATAACATGGGAGCAAAATTTGAAGTATACACGGATTCAAAAAAACAATTTCGATTTAGATTGAAAGCCTCAAACGGGGAAATAATCGCAACAGGGGAATCATACACCACAAAAAGAGCATGCCTAAATGGCATTGAAAGCATCAAGAAGAACGCCCCAGTGGCCGAAGTCGTCGAAGTAGAAAAATAATCTTTTATTAAATAATTATTTTTTATTTACTTTTAATTGTTTTAATATACCATTGTTCCATTACTTTGTATTATTCTTAAATTACATAATGCCTTTATAGATAACTTTAACTTAGATTACAATCAACTGTATTATACCT
>LNGC01000016.1 GCA_001587715.1 Candidatus Methanofastidiosum methylothiophilum
ACCGGCCCGATCAGCTTCCCTATTACGGTTCCATGCCCTTCACACACAATGCAGGGAGCAAACCCCTCGATACAGAGAAGTCCTTTCTTTCCTTGGCAGGAAGGACATTCGATTTCAACCCATTCTTCCATTTCTTCCATACCTTTACCTCCTACACACTGATGTCAATATAATACCCATTCTAATTTTAATATTGCAATTGTAATAGTATGATAGTCAATACCTAATCCTTCCCTTTCATCCCTAACTTTGTATAGTCTTTTTAATTCTTCTTTAATTTCCTCTTCTGTTCTCATATTTCACCTTGACTTCTCGAAAAAAGGGCATTGATTCTGTTTTCCATTATCATACCCACAATACGAACGATACCGAAAGTCCTTTGCTGGTTTTGGTTCTCGCTTGCAGACGGGGGGGTATTTCCCATCCTGTTCTGTCTCCCCATGTATGCAACAATTAGGCATGATCTTTACCTCTGGTCGAGACTTTCAAATATCCCATATCCCTCATATTGTTCCTCGTCCTCATCTGTCCATCTTCCAATGGACTTTTCATGTTCCCTAATCAAACCATATACCTGTTTGAAATATGGTTCATCCTCGGCAACTACGAGAAAGAACTTACCCTTTTTTAAGAGTTTTCCGGCTCTCCCTGATAAAAGCCGTTCGTAATATTTTAATTTCTGTTCATTCATGATCTTTACCTCTGGTCGAATTTAGTATCTCGCAATGGGATGGCCTTCGTTTTTATGTTCTCTGATTTTTTTTATATTCGGATGTGTGATAATCATCTAATGGACACCAATCTGGAAAACCAAATTTTTTCCACATTTTAGAACTACCATATCCGCCACATTCGTCTGTACATAAAAGAAGTCCTTGCGCATGTTTATCGGAAATTGGTGCAACGTCTTTCATTTTGGGATGACTACAAAAGTGGCAAGCACATCCAAAGTGGAATCTACAATCTTCACAAGAATCATATACATCTGGAGGATTGTAATAGATTTTAGATTTGCGGGTGGTAAATACTGTCATTTAAACTCTTTATAACTTCATCTAAAGATTTATCCGCTTTTTTATATTCTTTTTCGGTGATACCATATACATCGGTGTGAAGTATTAAATCACCTTCTGTCCAAAGAAATTTTTCACTCAAACACATTGATATATATGATTATACCACATAATATTTAAATATTCCCATATTAGAATATATGTATGAATTTTCAAACTTTACTGCGCGACAAATTGTTTCAAGTTTTTATATTATCTATATTTTTTAAAATACTATTTTTCATCTTTATGGTATACACACCCGGATACCGACTCGACACATCCGATTTTTTTGCATACATAAAATGGTTTGAAAATATAACGCTTGGACAAATACCATATGTCGATTATCATGTCGATTATCCACTTTTATTTTGGATTCCAGTTATTATAAGTGCATTTGTATCAAACATGGCAACCGTTTTAGACGCTTTCGTATTCATGTTCAGATTCCTTATGATAATATCCGATGCGGTCGTTGCAATGTTCGTGTTTCTTATTGCAAAGAGAGTGTATGATGAAAAGATAGCATTCAGATCGGCAATATTATATGCAACCGCGTTATCTACAGCCGTATATTCTTTTTGGAAATTTGATACATTTCCACTTATGTTCTTGATGGCGGGTATATATTACACGTTGGAAAATAAAACGCTGCACGGATATACTGCAATAATTTTAGGATTTTTCACAAAATTGTTTCCAATAATTGCGATTCCATTTATATTCTTTAGAAATATAAGCCGACTTAACTTCAAAGACGAAGTTATAAAAATTATAAAAATGTCGTCGATATTAGTTTTATTGTTATATATACTACCGTCTGTGATTTTTTCAGGATTAAATAAAGTATTTACACATGGTATAGGAGATCGTGGTCAGGATGTATATGCAACGACTCTGTGGTATGCGATTGGAAAATGTACAGGGATTGTATTTGATCCGGTATGGCTATCGCGTTCGTTGTTATTTATAATAGGATCGACATGTCTAATCTTATTATTATATTATATAAAGAATGAAAAAACAGATAAACGACTTCTAGGATTTATAAGTATAACTATATTTTTGGCAACGCTCTCAAATACACATTACTCTCCGCAATTTTCCATGTGGTTGACACCATTTTTAGCAATATTTTTGTGTGCTTCGTTCGGAGATATGATAATGTTTTATCTCTACCAAGCGTTTAATTACCTCGTATATCCAAACCTTTATGGACGTATGTATGTGAACGGAGAATATCTAATTGGTGGTTCGGAGAACCCACTCGTTCCGGCTTTGTTTTTTATAATGTTTTGGGTATTTATGATATACATAAATGCAAATGTGTTTTTTAAGTCTTTAAGATAGTGGTATAGAATCTATCATTCCATTTTTTGTATTTTCCAACTGTTTGGAACTATATGTTTTCATTTTGTCGAGAAGTTCTTCTAAATCTTTTGCGGAAAATCCGTGTGTTATTATAGTTTCTCCAAATGGAAATTTTACAAGAGATGGAAAGATTTCACCCATCCAATGCCCGTCGTAAATTATTATTTTAATTTGTGGTGGGAATGGATGTTCGACGTTATAATTTTCTTTAAGAACGCGAATGGTTTCTTCAAGATCTTTGTGTATAGATAACATCATTTCATTTATTTCGTAAGAGTTCATTTCAATACTCCATATCAACATACATCATCTAGAGAGCCTCATAGATTGCGTACAGGGGCAACGGATGATCACATCCGTATAAAATCACCACCCATCTGACATACTCCCACGGCTAAAGCGCGTGGGGTTCTGACGTTGCTTGGCATTCTTCAAGCATTGCGTCGTGGGGTATCAGTGCTCCCATCGTGCACATCTCTTTCTGTACACGATCAACCATGTTTTTTTGACGGAGTGCGATGTTGAATGCCGCATTCACATCAGCATGATCAACGTGTCCACAAACTGGACACTTAAATTCCTTTCCTCGCCGTTGACCTCTTATACCACATCGAGAACAATCCTGTGAGGTGTATGCTGGATCAATGTAGAGAACAGGAACACCGAGCAGCTTGGCTTTGTATTCTACAAATGTCTGTAGTTGATAGAATGACCAACTGTGCAGGGCATACTTGAACGAACGGTTTTGTTTCCTTGTCTTGCGGATACCGCTCAAATCTTCAAAGACAAGTGCTGCGTGTTGTATCTTCGCCATATCAACCAGTTTTCGACTAATCTTATGGTTCAGATCCTTGACGATACGAGATTCTCGATTCTTAATTGCTTTCAGTTTTCGGAACTTCCCTTGTTTCTGAAGGCGTTTTCGGATCGCGGAGTATTTCCGGTGCGTGTTGATTGCCTTCTTGCCGAGTTTCTCTATCTTTCCGGTATTGGGATTTGCTGCTACCGCTACATGTCCTGTTGTGTTCCGGTCAACCCCGATGAACTGGCGGGGTATCATCTCCGGTTCCTCTATGACGGTACATGACACGTAGGCGTAGTCGGCATCAATCTCGATCTGGTTGACCTTCTCGAACTCTGGAAATTGGTAGTTGAGAGTTAATTTCAGCGGGACGACCCGGATTGTTCGAGTATCCCGATCCACTTTAATTGATTGACCCGGTACGACCAGATTGACGTTCCGTACCTGTTTGATCGTCTTCTGGTTCCCATACTTCTTGAGGATCTGGTTTGAGATGGCTGATTTTAATCCAATCTCTTTGACCGCAGCGGATGAACGACACTTTGGATTCCTGACTGCAAACTCCGCTACAGCGAATGCTTTCTTTAATTCATCGTTGAAATCGCGGTTATGCCGGAGTTTGTAGGTTAGGATCATGTAAAAAACGATGTAAAATATAATTTACATTTTGTTTGATAATCGTGTGCATACATGTGAACAGTACTTTTTCTTTGGGTTTGTACTCTCTATAGGTTTTCCACACACCGCACAATTTTTACGATACCACACATGATGGAGTCGTTTTTTGCAGAACGAATAATCTTCGCATTTATCTTCGATACAGTTTATAAATACTCGATCTCCATTTCGAGTTTCACACTCTATCATTTTTACCTCTACAGTATACTTTAATTTCAATCTTTAAATATCTTTCGACATACTAGGCATGGAACAACTTCAATTAATTAAATTTGGATTTAAAAAAAATAACTCTATATTTTGATAACTCGTGATATATTCCGTGTGTGAATTCATCCATTCTCTTAGATCGTTATTTGGCATGACAGATAATCCATGTAATATTATATACGTTGGTTTTGTATTATTATAATAATATCCTTCTATCGCTGCGCGAGTAAGTGGGAGTGGTATAACGGTTGTGTTATCAAGCGTTGAATTATAATAATATCTCAACACAGGTTCGATTGTATTTGCAGATATAATGACATTGTCGCCATCTTTTGTGAGTTGCGCCAATTCGTTTGAAAAACTTCTCCAATCATCTTTAGATGGTTTTGTGTAGTAAAATCCTAGGACCCAGACGCTTGCAACGATGCATACAATCATAAATATTGGGAATGCTTTTTGTGGGGATATATATCGTTCAAAGAAATAATACGCCCCCGCGCATAATACATAGAAGAAAGGGAGTAAGAATATTGTGTATTTCGGCATGAACGGAAATACATATGAAAGTATGACCGATATTAATATTACAGCAATAAAATAAAATCCACATAATTTTAAGACATCTCTCCGCTTTGTTATAAGATATAAAAGTCCGAACATGGTAAGATATACAAATAGTGCGGTACTTATCGTGTTATATTCTAGGAATTGTTCGATTATATATTTTACAAGTATGAATCCTTTATATCCATATGTTATCGGGGCTGTAACTCTCCATTCTAGAAGACTCATCGCTATTATTACAATTGGAAGAGATAACCAAGAATATAGTATGATTGATTTGCCCCATATTTTATATAAATTTCGTTTGAATATAATTCCATATAAAAATGAACATATTGTAAATACAAACGAATAAAAGTGTGTCCAAAATGCGAGTGCTGAAAATGTTGCAAATAAAATCCAATTTTTATTTTCTACAGCATTTTCAGATTTTATTATTTTTATAAAATAAAGTGTGGAAAGCGATATAAATAATAACATGAGTGTGTATGCACGCGCTTCTTGAGAATAAAAAATATGGAATGTTGAAAATGTGACAAGTGTGGATATTATCAATCCACCTTTCTCGTTGTAAATTTCTTTTCCTATAAGGTAGAATATAGGTATCGTGAGCGCGCCGAAAATTGCAGATGCAATTCTGAGTTTAAATTCTGTTTCTATACCTATAGTAAGATGAACGATATGTTCTATCCAGAAGAATATGGGGGGATTGAATTCTCCCGCAATTATTCCGAAAAATATATCGTAGAAGCTTTGTTTAGAAAAAGTTAAAGTAAATTCTTCGTCCGACCATATACTATTGTAGGAAATATTATATATGCGAATAATTAATGCGACGATAGTAAGTATTATTACGGCTAAAAAATATTTGTTAATTTTCATTTGTATTTACATCTCCTTGACAATAAAATCGTTTATTTGTTTTAGATTTTTAAATATAATAGAGTCTTTATTGAGTGTATATGTGATCTTTTTATTATGTGTTTTTTCATTTAAGAATTTGTATTTTGCAAATTTTTTTAATATTTTATTTGCTTTCGCTGTAGATATTCCGATGTCATTCGCGACAGTTTCTGAAGTGTATTCGATACCTTCTAACAGGAAAAAAAATTCTAGGATTGCAGTTTCGTCACACGTTCCAAGAAGTCCATCAAATTGAACATCGTCCATGTGTATATAGACGTGTAAAAAAGTATTATAATGTATTCTGGTTTAGAATTTATCGGACATGAATAAAGATATTCCTATAGCCATGAGAAGCATACCGATTTGAAGTGGATATAATAGAAACTCCATTGATTTTGGTTCTGTAGAAATCCAGAAACCAAACAATGCTATAAACAATCCTACAAGGTTCATTATAATAGATTTCATCTTGGATGTGCGTTTATTTTCTATGGGTTGTGTCGCTTGTGGTTTTGTGCGATTATTTTTTTCGTTTAATAGATTTTTATAATAATTTTCGCGCTCTATAAAAGACGCTTTCATATTCTCTTTAGATATTTGCAGTTCTTCCAATTTTTTTGAGAGTTCTAAAAGTTTTATTTTTAATTTTTTATTATCTGTCTTCAGTTTTGAAATTACACTATAATCTTCTTCGAATAAATCTTCGTCTTCATATTCTTGTTCTTTTATAACGGGTTTTCTTTTTACTTGTGGTTTTTTGAATATTTTTTTAGTGGGTTTTGGTCGGTTTTGTTTTACGAACTTTTTTGGGGTATCGTCTTCAATTTCGTCATCTTCAATTTCATCTTGTTCTTCTTCAGTATCTTCTATTTCTGTTTCTTCATCGCCATCTTCTTCGGGTTCTTCCATTTCTTGATCTATATCATTTTCATCCGTTTCTTCCAGTTCTTCTTCAATTTCTTGTTTTATTTCTGGTTTTTTATTCGTTTTAATTTCTTTTTTGGGTTTCGTTTTTGGTATATTCATCAGATCAAATTCCGTATCTTTTGGTTGTTTGGGTTTTATATTTTCATCTTCTAACGTGTGTTCAAATTCTTCATCTTCTTTTATTTCATCAACCAGTTTTTTACTTTTTAATTTTTCAACAGCTCCCATCAATCCAGGCATAATTGTTTTTTCCTTTTTGGTTATTTGCGGTTGCTTTGGTTTTTTAGAAGTTTCCATTTTTTTCTTCGCGATAAAATTTTCAAGTTGATCATAAGTATCCATATTCTAACCTCTATAAACCGTCATCGTCTATATAACTCTCGTGCTTTAAAGCGGAGTCGCGTATCTTTTTAACTTTGTCGGTTCCCACAACTTGAAATCCGCGCTCAAAATGTTCTATTAAAAATCTGTAATACCAATTTGCTATCATCGCTTCCTTTCTTTTAAATTGGTATGTGAGATGTGGAAGCGGTTGGAATTTGTCTTCATCTATATTATATTTTATAGGTTCTACATATCGGGTATCTTCGATTATGTAATCTATAACTACGACATTTATATCTTCAAAACATTTGTTTTTTATAATATTCATATCGTCTTCGAAGTTTTCGTATATGTATCTTTGAAGTGTTTTTTGAAGAGATTTCATCCGATATATCACTCCGTTATATTTATATATGATATTAGGTATTGATATACATATGGCAGAAAAAGACAAAAGATATGCGCCGGGTCTTACTGAGTCACGTAACGGACCACAAGATTTTGGTTCTGCGAAGAGATTCCCTAAAGAACAGGGTGAAGGTGAAGGTGTACTCGGTCATACGGAAAGATGCAATAAACAAGATAGAAAAAAACCAGCGCATCAAAGTGGGTTGCGATATTCAAAGCCGATGTCTTCGGTGTACGCAATGATTAAAAATCCAAAGACTGGAAAAAAAGTTTTGAGAAAGGTTGGAAATAGAATAAATGCAAATCAATATTGCAATCCGTGTGGTCAACCAAAGGTTGGAAAAGATGGTAAGAAAAAAAGTCCAAAATATTATGAATATCGCAGAAATAGAGCAGATGTAGATAGATCCGCAAGATATAAAAAACAGCGCACGTCACCAAAAAGAAGATATTCAACAAGAAAGCGAAAAAAATAAATATATTTTTTAAGAATGAATATAATTTATAATTTCTTCACGCGTCATTTTTTGGATTGGTATGTTGATATTAATAACATCTTTTTGTTGTTCGATATCGTCTTTTAATGATTTCATCAACTCTATGTATTCGTTATGATTTGTGACATCGTATGTTCCGTCTTCATTTTCCTTCATTATCCACATTGTATTTCCATCCATATTAAATAACAACCCAACAGTGGGAGGTGTGTCATATGCGGGGTTTACATAATATTCCGGTGTGGGTGCGGGTGTCGGAGAAGGTGTAAATACAGTTGGTACGAATGTAGGTATAATGGTAGGGTAAGTTGTGGTTGTAGTTCCAACAGCATCTGTAGGAATTGCCGTTGTTGCTAAACTACTTGGAATTGGTGTATCTTGACCGGAATTCGATCCGCATGTTTTGCATTGCGTGGGTTCTTGTGTAGGGGTTTGGGTTTGCGTAATTGCAATGGTTTGAACGCTTGGTTGCGTTGGTATTGGTGTCGAAATTTTCTGTGCCTCGCCGCTAGTATTATTTTCTGTGCCTTTCAATCCATAGTAACCCATCGTTACAACGACGACTATAATTATGCATAATACAGCAGCCAATCTTATATATTTAGAATATGATGCATCTTCATCCATGATATTAAAATGATGTTTATTAATATATATCTTCTTTGTCGCTATACATACTCTCTATGACCACATTCTAAACATAGGTGTCTGTGGTTGTAATCTCTCCACCCCTCTTCACGAACGTTGTAAGATCCGCATTGCACGCAGTATCTCGCCTGACCACATTCGGGACATTTCGGAGCATTCCACCGTATTTTAATATGTTCTATGAAATTCATATAAACGCGTATAATGCTCAAAGTATAAAAAATGTTTTTATCCATATTTACTTTGCATATTTTTCAACATACTTAAAGAACATGTAGAACTCGGTTCATAATGAACATCTTTAAAAGAAAAATTCTTTTCGTAAATAATTGGCGTGTAGTTTTGACACATTTTTGGACTTACATCCTTGTAACACTTCGGTTGGTTTATAGCGGCAAATGAAAAAACCAATGCGAATACCAAAATAAATGATACAAACATTCTCAAATTCTTCATATATAGAATTTTATCGTATACTATATTAAATTAAACTCACTTAACGGGATTTGTATTTTTACATACGCGTCTGAAAAATTCAAGTGTTTCGTGTGCGTCGTCTATAGCAGCATCAATATCTTCGGTTATCTCTTCGAAAAGTACGATTACGCGTTTGCCTTCCATGTTCATAGCACCCTCATCTAGCATATCGTATAGAGGTTGCTTTTCGGAATATACCATCATACCGTTATATTCTCCAAGTGGATCTAAACGCGGTTTTTCTTTCACAAGACCTTGAAATATCCAAGAATTTGTCATTTGAAAAGACACCCTTTAAATTTTTCAAAAATTGTCATACAAATAAGAGGTAATATTATCACACCAACGACTGTGATATATGCTCCCAAGGATATGATAGAGTTCAACAACATTCTCCATTTATCTGTTCTAAAATCTTTATCCATCTTACCACAGTTCCCGCAAATTCATCATCTGATATGTAGTTTCCACCATCTCCACAATTCATTGTATGAGATGGATTTACAACTTGTGTGAACCAACACGAGTCTTTTACTTCTATGAATTCTATATCATTCACCTTCGTTAAATATATTTTTCAACGCAACCAATTTACCGTCTTTCGAATTTCGTATAATATTAAATCGCATACATCTTAAAACGTTGCATATTTCTTCTTGAAGTGTATTCAAACTTTCTTTGTTTGGTGTATAACTATCTTTTGCGGGATATAATTCGACGATAGAAATACACGCGCTATTGTTTGAACATCTGTCAATTTCACCATACAACTGTTTTCGTTCAGATTCAGATAAAAACATCAATACATAATTTAAAAGAAATGCATTGACAGAATTGTTTTCGAATGGTAAGTTATCTTTACCGATATGACATCTCAATCCATAATCATCTACCATATCGACCGGATAAACGTTAAAACCTTTTTCGATTAAATACTTTGTGTTTCTCCCATTGCCACATCCTATATCGGCAATCACATGATTTTTAAAATTACACACACTCTCTAAAATTTTTTCATTTTTTAAGATATATGGATTTGGTGTGTTTCGACCACACCTTACACACCATCTATCATTCATGTAAGATCTTGACATGACTAACGGTTGCAATTTGAGTTGAAAACTTCCCAAAGTCTTTCGTTTTCGCGTTCGAGTTTTTCAATCTTTGAACTCAAGTATTTAAGTTGTTCGTCGTGTGAAATAGTTTTTGTAGATATAAGTTCAACAACATCTGCAATTTTTCCTAAAGATTTTATAATGTGCGGCAAATTATTATTTTCCATTCTCAACACCTTTTTGCGGCACTCCGTTTTTATCGGGTGCATCTTTATATTTACCTATTTTTAATAACCGTTTTGTCAAATCTCTACTATATCCTATTTTTGTCAAATCTCCGCCGTATCCCATAAAACATCTCCGTTAAAACTACACGCTAAAACATCACAAACACCCGCTTCTAAAATTCTTTTCAAATATTTCTTACGAGTTTTAAGTATATTCCTTTTTACAACTTTCGAAAAATCGTTTCCAGGAACTTTAGAGTCGATATCTTCGTCAGATATGTTCGCCATATCGTTTAAAAAATCAATTTTTTTATCTATATCTAAATTTGTATAATATCGATAATCACACCTCACGAGCGAAGCGAGTCCGTCGGTTGCGTCATCTACAAAATTATAAATATTTTGTCGTGTTTCGTATGGAGAATTTATTTCATTCGCATACATTTTTTCTGTTTTAAAATTTGGTTTATTCTGTGTTTGTATTTCAATTGTATAGAGCATTACAATCTCTCCAATATCCTTTGACTTTTAAGTTCATATACGTTTTCAAAAATTGCTTTGCAGTGTAGACAGACGCATTCTTCTATAAGTGTTTTATCTACGGCATCATATCCTTCGACGTTATAACAATGTGATTCTCCACAAGATGGGCATGTATTTACATCCATTAGTTTGTCACCTTAATCCAGTCTTTACATTTAAGTAATGCAATACCTGAAAGTTTGTAAATATATGTGCAGTGATGCTTTTTATCAGTTCTTCCAACTTGTACTATTACGTTATTGTAAGAAAATTTCCTCATACGTTCTGCGACATCTTCACCACATTTTTTAACAACGTCCTGTTTTGTAAAATCTCTGTTATAAAATTCTTTGAATATTGATAGAACTTCTTCTTTGTATCTATTCATAATATTATATGTGGTTTTCAAGAATTCACCTCTTCAAATGATATTATGTTTCTATACATCGAAAACACATGTATACGCATTCCAGTACACGTTATGTTATATGTTTTACCAACTTTTAAGTTGTTATAACGATCTGATGCATCAAATTTTAGTTTGAAGATATTGTCTCTGACTGTAAAGACTTCGTATTCAGTAAATATGAGATATTTTCCATCTTCACCGTGTGCAGCGGATTTTTCATTTATTGTTATTGTAGTTTTAATTTCGTAAAGATTCAAGTATGCTTCTGATGAAAACCCAATTATGAATAGTATTATTATTGGGAGTATAAGTTTAAAGGTTTTGCTTCCCAACCAAAACTTTAAGCGTTTCATTTTTTGAATACTCTCATATATCCATTTTCATCTTCGTCGCAAATATATTGATTTTCAGTCCAAACTTTTACATTCATCGCGTCTCTTAAACCGTGATCTTTCACTTGAATGGTATTTCTGATTTCTTTTTTCAATTCGTTGAATTTCGATTTGAATTTTTTATAAGTGGGCGTAGATATTTCTTCTTCGAAATATATATTTTCCAATCTTTTTTCAAATGCATACATTGCAATACCCACTACAAATGCAGAACCGCTGGTGCGTCTTTTACGATACCAATTAAATACGACTTTTGTATTGTGTAACATTTGTTCGAGTTCTTTTTCGACGTTGAGAAAATCCACTGTATCTATTCCTCCATCAAATCGTTTGTTTCAAAATTTCTATAATCGAAACCAGATAGATGTTTTTTACCATCTTCGGTGAGTTTCCACTCTTTGTAATGTTCGTCGATTTGAGAATCTAAATTTTCCCACTCTTTGTCGAATGTAGGAAGTTCTCTGTAAATTTCGCCATCGCAATCTATTTTTACCCACATTATAGAAGGATCTTCTGTGATATCTTCCATAAGATTTATAAAGTGTTCTGAAAATCCGTTTCGTTTTATGTCTTGAAGAAAATCATATCGATCTTTCTCATCGTAGCAATTACAGTATATCCAATATCCAAACGGGTGTTTGTCACGGATTATATGGCAGTCGTTCGATTCAAGTATTGCAACGTCGCTTGGTAAGAAGTGTAATGTTGAAATGTCCAAGTATTTCCTAAGATACTTTGAGAAGTCTGTCAATATATCACCATATCGCATCATGCAGTTTATTCATATATGGCAATCCACAATTGTTATACGTTCTTCAGGATCGAGATTTTTGATAAATCTATCATAGAAAGATGCATCGAATGCATCCGATTCGTCTTGTGTTTCGGATGACATTCCCCACCAACCCATATCTCCTTTTGAATACCATCCGTTTTCATCTACGACTGCATACGTTGAAAAGTGTCCGCATTTTTCGATGTAGTTTTCTAGTGTTTTATATTTCTTTACAAGTTCGTCATATTGTGTTTTTAGAAACGGTTCGTTGGAGTATTTCAATTCATACCAATGATTTTCGCACCTGTTCTTTTCATCTTCTTTCAACAATTCAAAATCTACATCTTTTACAAGTGCGGAATCTACTCTACCATCTTCATATGGATCTTCATTTCCAAAAACCCACGATCTTCCACCAATTTCACCAGATGTAACACCTTCTTTTAATGGGAGAAGCCCCGCCCATCTTCCTCCTATCTGATACCAATCCCATTTTGAATCTTTGTTGTATACAGATAAGGAATTTCCATCTTCGTCGAGTCCTCTACCACACCAATCGTTCCACCAGTTTTTTAACCATTGTGGAACAGGTTTTTCAATAGATTTGATAGGACCATGTACAAGTGTTTTGATTTCAAACGAACCCAATTCCATGTCTTTAGATTTGCGTTCGAGAGTTTTGTTATAGAAATCGTTGAATTCTTTTATAACATCTTCATACCGCATATCTATATATTCTTCCATGGATTCGTTTTCATCGTACGGTGCGAGTAAACTTTCAATATCTTTTCCAATAACTAATACACTGAAATGTGACATTTTAATTCATCTCAAAATACACTGGTTGGTATATAACCTTTTGATTTTATCCAATTGTTCATACGTTCGGGAAATTTTAAAGCGATGTTGTCTAGTGTGTTTTCTATGTTTATAACATCTGGTGTTCTAGATGGTAAGCTTTTCAATGCATCTATTAGTAATTGTTTGACATATGACTCTTCATGTGCTTCAAACCAGTCTCTTCCGTAGTTGTTTGGTATTACTGATATGAGATACCAATTTTCGACTTTGAAATCACTTTCTTTTAATCTGAATCTTCTACAAACGTTTACTATATCATCAATGTTTTTTATATACACCCATTCTTCTGGATAATCGATATCTGATATAATAGAATATAACGATTGCAAAGGTTTTATTGTACGTAACGTTTGTCGATATTCATGATCGTTTGCATCTGAAAGCTTTTCAAACTCTTTTCCATCGCTACAAATATATACGTCTACATCTTTCATTACATAATCTTCAACGGTCTTAGTAATTTTCACTCTTTTCTTTTTTGTTGTTGCAGTTACCGGCATACATTGCACCTAATGATGACTTTGTAAATACTTTCCCCATCATCAATGATTCAGTATATAATCTCCTATGAAATCCGGCGGATTTCCACTACCAACCATGTTGCTTTCAGATTTATTAAATTTAGATTTTCCACGTGTAATATATTCTTTATATGTGAGATGTGCTACGAGTGGGCGTACACATTTTGAATTTATCTGTATTTTGACAGACGTTGTATTTTTAGATTGTGTCACAGAAATTGGTTTATACATTCGTTTGATGAAGTCGATATCCCATTCGGATAGTTCCAACTGCACAGTCATGATATATTTGTTTTCTGGAGTGAGGACAATTATCATAGTATTCTATCTCCAATGTAAGATATAACGGTTGTTGTGACTGAATTTCCTATCATCTTATATCTCCAAGTGTCTGAAAATTCTATAACATCGTTTCCTTTTTTTCCGTATTTCGTCCAATTATCTGGAAATCCTTGTAATCTTTCACACTCAACTGGTGTGAGTCTTCGTATAATGCTTTTGTCTATGTAAACGCCATGGATATCTTGAGATGTAAGTGTAAACATGGGTTCACCGTCTTCTTTTATTCTACGACCGTTTTGACGCTTTTTAAGACGATACGGGGTAAGTATCGGTTGTACTATCATCGATCTTGTCGATCCTCCTTTCCAGTAGTTGTGGTCAATACATGAAACCGTTTCCGGAAACCATTTCCCTTCTGTTTGTGGTTTATCTCGTGCGCAAATATTCCTTGTATCATCTTCTCCGAAAGGTAATATTTTTCTGGGACATCCGTTTCCAATATTTCCGATAATGAACAAACGTTCTCTATTTTGCGGGAGTCTGCCCTCTTTCCGTGTATTATAAACGATGAATTGCAACTCATACCCCAATTCCCCCAATGTACACAAGATCGTACTGAAAGTGTTCCCTTTGTCGTGATATAAAAGTCCTTTGACATTTTCGAGGAATAAAATCCTAGGTCTTTTATCTTTAGCAATTCTTGCAATTTCGTAAAAAACTGTACCTCTCGTGTCGTCAAAACCACGTCTTTTCCCTGCAAGAGAGAAGCTCTGACACGGGAATCCTCCACATAGCATGTCAAAATCTGGAAGGATATTTGTATCAATTGTTCTTGCGTCAGTTGGTTCGTGTTGTTCGTTGAAATTGTAGTTGTAACATGCGGTAGCTTGTTTTGAGAAGTCACAGTATCCGACGCATTTATATCTGTTTTTACTATGGTCGAGTCCATATCTGAATCCACCAATTCCTCCGAAGAGATCGAAAAATTCAATCATTTCAATTCAAACCTATTATCACATTCTGGGCATATAAATTGTCCTTCATCTTTATCGAATTCGCTGTAATAACTTTCGAAATTGCAATTTGGACATTTGATACGTTTTAAATCTAATAATCCAGGATGTATATCATCATATGTATATTTATGATTTTTATCTTCTTTGACATCGATCCAGAATAGTGTTTCATTGTGTTTTACAGCATTATCGATATCTTCTATAATAAAGTCTTTTGCGTTTTCTACCATCTCTTCGTCGTCGATATCTACTATATATATGTTTCTAAATGCGACGCATCCAATTCTTACCATTCGACTTTACCCTCACTGTGGCAATGTTCACAACACATAGACTCTCCGATATCATACTCTTCAGATGTGTGTGTTATACGTTTACAATTTGAACATATATAAGTTGTTACTTTTTCAAACACCGTGTTCATTTAAATCCTCATATTCGAGATCGAAGAATTTCTCTTTCTTATTTTCGATATCTACAACTCCGAACCCCAAACATGTGCTATACGGATCGCGCATAATTCCTAACGCATTTACAGAGGCGTCTTTCATGTCTTTACCTTCGCACCGTATTGACCATGTGACATCATATTCGTTCATTTTATTCCCACTTTATTTCTGGATAAATTTCTTTTACATTTTTTCCATCGAAAACCCATCTCCACATCGAACCATCTTCACCAGACATTTCGATATAAGAACCATTTTTTACATATTCTGATATAAGTGACAATACTTCAAATTCATCCCACGATTTTTCTCCAATGAAAAATATATAATTTATGTTATCAAAATCATCGAAGTCAATTTGCCATCTGAGATCTTCAAAAAGCTCTTCTATAGACATATCATCAAAATTTTTACGACTTCCATGAGAAAATTCTGACATATGTTTTTTTAATACATTTTTCACATTTTCCACGTTGGATTTGTCTATGAAAAATTTACATCCGCGTTGATCTATACAATACCCCATGATATCACCTCATTTCCGTTCTTCTTCTAAACATGCTTCGAGTCCTTGAGACTTCAACATCATCACAGAACAATAATCTTTACCCAATGCGAGCGGGCATTTGCCGGACTCACATAGATTCTTTCCTAAAGAGTCTCGAAGTCTACACGGATGTTCATCAAAAAAGTTTACATCCGGATCGATAATTTTGTCAATAATATATTTTGCATCTTCCGAAATATTATTCTTGGGTTTCATATACTTCACAACCAACATATTCTATAATCGATTGATCTCCTTCCGAATCGAAAGTTTCGCATGTGTCTACATTGTATTCAGAAAATAAATATAACTCAAGATCTTCTTTTCCCATATTGTCGAGTTTTTTCTTTTCTTTCTCTGCGTCTTCAAAATTTTTGAAGTGTTTTATCATGTTATAAGTGGAGTAAACCGTTTCCGAAACAGATGCCTCCACGCGTACTGTGTAATGCATATTTTACACATCCAGTAATTCAAACGGATCCATACATTCGTCGCTAATCCAATCGACTTTTAAAGCTCCAATTTCTTTCAATGCATTTGCAAAACGCGTCCAGTCTGCAAAATGCCAAACCAAAGAACTGTATGTAAGTATGGGACCAGACATACATAAACTATGTTCAACATCTCCTTCGTTTCCAAAATCTAAATGACCGGCAAGAGCGTTTCCACAATCTTTGCCTGCCAAGTCTCCAAGATATGCATATATCATTGGAAATTTATTTTGAAATTCGTTCCAAAATTTTTCACGCTCTCCAGATCGTTCCATACCACGATTATCTTGCCACCAATCGTATGCTTCTATACCTTGATTTATGAATTTCTCAATCTTTGGATATAATTTATTCAATTTTTCTTCAGATTCAAATCTCGCTTTAATATAATAAACGGCTTCTCCCATTATAAATCACGCTCCTTCCGATGAGTTTGCATGTCTTCAACCGCGTATTTTTCTAAAAGATACCAAAGTTTTTCGACGCTGCATATTTTTTCTAAATCTTCATAACAATTCGTCGGAGAATCTCCCCAACTCATACCACCAGACAAAATAATTCTGTAACTATTATGTGGGATCATCGTAGTACATTCTCTATAATCTTCATAATCTGGAAAGTGTTGTATTATATCTTTAAGTAAGTCTTTATAAGCGTCGAGATCAGTTTCACCCGTTTCATCATCTACCAAATCTTCAAAACGATCGTTTATATCCAAATCGTTTAAAGTTTTAATACGTTGTTTGAGTTCTTCCAAACGTTTTTCAGTAATCTCTGGATATGGACACCACATCAATAGAAAATCTGCACCCATTATTATTCCTCCGGTAGGCTTTCAAAAAGCTTTTTATTCCATTCGTTCATTCTTTTTACATCCTCAACTTCTTTAGAATATTCATTTTTATGATTTGATATACTGTCTAGAATTTCTTTGCGTTTTTTATAATACCAATCTTCACCATAAAGAAATTTGGGTTCTCCAAAGACTTCGAAAGGATCAAAACAATCATGTTCTATAGATTCTTTTATTTGTTCTATCATAAATTTTTTTAAAACGTAATGTTCGTCCGTTGGTGGTTTCCACTTATTAACCGCTGCCAACATTTTTCTATACGCGTGTTCGAGTAATACTTTATCTCTTCGCAATTCTTCGAGTTCGTTGAATTTCTCTTTATAATCTTTCATAGAGATTTTTTCTTGCTCGGATGGAGTAAGTTTTTCCAACTCGTATAATTTATCTTCAAGTCTTTTAATTTTGTCCAAATGATAATTCGAAACTTTATATTCGTGGATTTCAGAATCAAGATTTTCGTCGTGCATTAAAATATTAGCAAAACATCCTCTCGCACATCGCAATGCAAATTGTCTGAACGTAATACCATCTTTAATCGCTTCTGTATATCCGGTTGGCATTGTATCACGCATCGGGTTCGTTGCATTCATATGAACACTCTATATCGTTGTAGAATCTATCAGTCTTCACAAAATATTCACACTCACAACATTCACTAAACGATATATCCTCTTGTCTTTTTGGACAATTGACAACCATTCCGATTTCAATATATGTCGTCATGTTACCACATGTCTAAATTTTTTTCAAGTATGTCTGCAAATTTAACGATAATATCTTCTGTAATTTCTATTTTATTTCCGTGGGGTATGTTTCCCAATACGTCGACGAGATTAGATCCTTTATGCCACATCAAAGTAGATGTATGCCTACCTCCAGAATGATCGATCTGACAAATGTCAATAAATCCATAATCAATGTTTTCTTTCATTTAAATCACCTCTTCAATCTCGATATCTTATCAAACAATCTACACATCCAAGATATGTATTTTTCAACAATAGAATTTTTAGTTTTGAAAGATCCTCCACGATATCTCTGTGTCGAAATTTTCAGAGTTTGTATATGATCGCAGCGATTTGAATCCCAACGCTTAATTCTTTCATCGTGGTTCCGAATTGCATCATCGAGTGTCATTTTCATCAATCTTTTTTACCAAACCTCTCACCACCATCAATTCATTTATAACCTCGTGTATATGTTCCATTTTTTCTTTGACCGTTTTACCATCTTGATCACTTTTGACACTTATCTTTACAATTTTTAAATACATGTTGTAATCTACTTCAACATCTCCAAAATTTGGATGGTATATAAAATATCTAAACTTTCCATCGTATGGAAAATATTTGGAATGTATATATATATCGGTAAAATTATTCATACCTAACCTTCGGCTTCACTCAAAATTCTATCACACTGTTCCCGAATTATATGCAATTGTTTTATATCTACCTTATAAAGACTGTCGAAATTATTTGCACACCATCTTCCGCCTCCTTTTTGAGCCACTTCTAATATGAATGTATTATCGGCATCGGGCGATGGATATAAACAAACTCGTATTTTTGCCATTAAGAATCAACACCCTTCCAAAATTCACATCCATTTTTTTCGATGCTTTTATATTCAACATCTGTAATCGTGATGCAACCGTTGAGAGAACTCTTATCAACGGCTTTACGAGTACACAAATTTGCATTTTTGCGTATATTTATAAAACGATCTCGGTATTTGCAAGTGACACAACTATTTTTGTGGGTATATATCGCGTGGTTACAACGCGTAGCGTATTCTGGTAGTATCATTCCAAGTATATGACATCCTTTTTCGTTTGGTCGAGATCTATTTAAACACCCATCACATACAAACGACATATCAATCGATTCTCCCATAACCGTATCCAGTTAAATATCCACCACCGACATATATTTCATCATCGCAGTTTGGACATTTATAAATGTCTCTGGAACCCATTTTAATTACCTCTTATTTTTTATTTCATACTTTTCAACAACATCTGCCAATTCTAATAGATGTTTTGCCAACCATCTTGCTGCTTTGGGTGTAAGAACTATGAAATCGTTTCCCTCTTCGTCTGTAGAGATGGATATCTTATTATATTCGTCAAGAGCAATGAATTCAATTGCTTCGAGAAATTTGATCTCTCCGTCTTTACCTTTCCAGTGTTTTGCTGCAACGTATGTATCGATAGAAGTCATTTTAAAATCTCAATCACTTTATTGGGCAATCTGGATAATCTCGTTCGTCGTAATAATCGTCAGATACATACGGGCATATCTTATGAGTGCATCTATAGTTTCCTTCAGAATCTTTATATGCACATCCACATATATACGGCATTTTAATCACCGCAATAATTAGTGTGTGGAGATTGTTCAATCATTTTTATTACGTGTTTTTTAATTTCATCTGCATCGTTTGGTTTTACAATTCGCAACACTTCATTCAACGTTTCGAGAATTCTACCTTCGTTGTAAGATGTCAACGCATATGTACATGGCTTCATGTTGCGATAATGATATACCCATTCTTCAGGTGTCATCACCATTTAAACCACCGAAGATCCATCCATAAATTTTTGAAATTCTTTATAGCAATCATCACACAGATCTCCTTCCCAATCGTGTGACCAACTATGCGATGTAATTGGTGTAACATCTAAAACAGTTTGTTTACATCTTGTACATACTTCCATGTTAATTACATCCTTTTTATCTATATACTCCTAAATGTCTTCGTTTTCATCAACAATCTTTGCTATGATGTCTTCGAAGAAGTAACGCATTTTACCTTTAATAAGTTCTTTTGGAACGAAGTCTTCCGAAAATTCATATCTTACATAGTCATCCATATACTCGGGATATGTATAACGATACGATTGCATGAAATTTCTGAAATCGATGTAATCTTTAAATTTTTTAATATCTGTTTTCATAATGGCATCAATCCTCAATTACAATGACAAATATCTTCCCACAACTGTTGCATTCATACAAAGATTCGCTTGGATATTGGGTGTGTTTTCCTCTGAAGTATGATATCCAACATACGTTTTTTCTCGAATTTTTATTAGATTTGGATTTCAATATATTGATATATTCTTTATTTTTGGAGTCGAGAATCGTTCTTTTAACATTTTGTATCCACGAAGTATTTTTACTCTTACAATATGGACAATATCTAATTTTTTTATATTTTCCTCGAATACGACGACAGAATTTATATTTGACCATATTCATACACCATATAATGCTATATGTAAAAGTATTATGAAATATACTTCATGGATTCTCTCCCCGTTCCATCTGCATGAGCATATCTCCGCGTCCTTCAAGCCAACCATTGTAATATGCTTTCCATATAGGATCTTCACCCAAATATGGGCGAGTTTGTCTATCTATATAATTTTCAAACGACTCTTTAACTTTTCCGATCATTCTTTCACTATCCCATCCTTTCATTATACTTACCCCCTGTGAAATTCTTCTGTGAACTTTTTCAATGCGTTCCTAAAAGGGATGCAATTAACCCTATCACACTCCTCTTTATCACATGTCCAACACTCTTCTGGAATTGCATTTAATGCAGCTAAAAATAATGGATCCATATATACACCTTATAAAATACACCTTTATTTTATATAATAACCTCTGTTAAAACCCATTTTGAATTTGATTTAACTCCTCGATAAACTTCTTCAACTTTCAAAAGTTTTCCGATTATCGTCGCTATACCTTCTCTATCCCCATCGAGGATTTCAAAAAGTCCTTTCGGATTTTCGCGTTCTGATGCTATTGCATTATCGGTAATATCGTCTAATGTAACTCTTTTATTAATGGGTTGTTTTATAAATTTTCGTTTTACTGCTATTGAAAGTGCAATGTTTGAATTGGACGCAACTATCCAACAACCAGTACCATTTGAATTTGTAAGTCTGTATAACTTTTTTT
>LNGC01000017.1:2500-20703 GCA_001587715.1 Candidatus Methanofastidiosum methylothiophilum
AGACTGGGTAGACGAATTGAGTCTTTTTAGCTATTTGTTTTTTTAGCATCTCTAGGGGTAAATTTGGATCAAGCATTTCAGGCTCTCTAGTTAAGATCTCTTCAACTTTAAATTCTTTTATTAGTGTTTCAGGGTGGTGTTTTGCATTAATATTTTTTCTGAATTTATAAAGTCCAAATAGTAGATCTTTAACTGATATTAAGCCCATATAATTGTTTTGGGATTTAATTGCAAAATATCTCATTCCTTCATCTAGATACTGTTTTCTTGCGTGAATTACACGATCCCCCCATGCTAGTGTGCTATATTTTTTAGTCATTGCTTCCCCGATTGTTCCTTTTGATTCGACTAAGGGTATCATGTGTCTCCTTGTGATAACTCCCACCATTTCTTCACCTTCAACAACTGGAAGTATAGATATGTAATCGCTTCTAAAGAATTCCAATGCTTTTTTCACATTGTCATCTGCAGATATGGTGTAGGGATTTTTAGTTATAGAGGAAGATATATGAAACGATGAAACATCTAGATTTAAGCTTCTTGAATCTCCAATCTTTTCAATTATATTGCTTGCAGTCAACACCCCCATGAGCTTCCCATCATTTACTACTGGAAGTCTTAATACTCCCTTCTTCTCCATCAATTTTACTGCGTCTGACAGTTTTCGGTCTTTATCTACTTTTATTGGGCGTTTCATTATTTCTCTTACATCCATCTAATCACCACCTTCAATTCTTAAAATAAGAATAAGACTTAAAATAACAAAATAAGTTTTAACTCCTATTTTGGCAAGAGAAATCATTTTATCACCTGAACCAAAATATGGGTTAATAGTTCTCTTCTTCCATGATTTCCTTGCAATCGTCACATACAAACTGTCCGTTGACAAGTTTTAATGCGGATGTATATGTGCCACACATTTCACAAATACCCCCTTCAGGAGGCGGCGTGGCTATAGCACTATCATCAGGTTCAAATCTCCACTCCTCAAATGATAAGGACAAAATATCTCTGGGAGTGATTATTGCCACGGGTATGCCTTCGTCTATAACTACCAAATTTCTAATCTTCTCTTGAGTTATTAATTCTGAGGCATCTCTTATCATCTTGCCGCTGCTAATTGTAACAACTGGTGAAGTCATTATTGTTTCTAGGGTAACTTCTGAAGGTTTTCTCTTTTTTGATACAACCTCTCTTAGGATATCCCTTTCAGAGACTATACCAACAGGCTCACCATCGTCTACTACAACTACTGCATTGGAATTATCTTTAGTCATTACTCTGGCTGCACTCGAAACAGTATCTTTGGGTTTCATCAGGATTATATCACGTTTTATTACCTTAGATAGAGGTACATCAAGCATCCAAACACCTACATTAACAAGTTCATTTAGTGTTATAAATATTTAAGTCTTTGGAGTAAAGGTTAAAAGGTGATTAAAAAAATTGTCTTTGTGACTAAATGAAGAATATAAAGGTATTTGGTTTAAACTTAGACCCTGATGAGAGAGAAGAGTCGATAGTAAATAAATTATCTAATTTAGATTTAGATATTAACGATCCTTATGAAATTGTTTCTGAAAAGCTAAATGATTCTAATGAAATAATATTTACAAAGGCGGGAAAAGTCCAGGTTGAGCCTTGGTTGGTACCCAATCCAAAGAAAGAAGACTTTTTCATGATCGATGTTGATAATTTAGTTGCTTTTATTGATGCAGATGGATGCAGAGAATATGCCTCTAAGGTAAAAGAGTTTGTTAAAGAAAAAATACTACCAGATATACCTTTGATGATTGGAGTTGACCACTCAGGAACAGGTGGATGCATCGAGGCATTATCAGAAAAGTATGGGAAAGCGAATCTATCAGTAGTAATGCTAGATAGCCATTTTGATGGTATAATACCAACCCAAAGATTAAAACTAATCCAGCATGATATTGAATTTAATCCAAATACCAAGTTTTCAAAAGACGATCCTTATTTATATAATAGAGTGGACAGTTTCAACGCCGATTCTTTTCTTTACTTCCTTCTAAAGGAAAAGAAGATACTACCTAAGAACCTCTTTGTTCTGGGAGTTTCAGACTACCCACCAAACGCTGCAAAAGATGCAAAAGACTCAAGAATAAGGGAATATTTCGAATTTTATAGAAAGTATGAAGACGATGGTGTCACCATACTCCCAAAAAATAAACTGAAAGCGAACTTCGAAATTGCACTCAAAAAGGTCTTTGAAAAGATTAAGACACCATATGTGTATGTTTCAGTTGATATAGACATAGGTTCAAGACAGGCTTTAACTGGTGCTCGATTCTTGGACTATCTTGGTCTTGAAGAATCTGAGATTTATAGGATTTTGGATGGATTGAATAAGTATACCAAAGATAGAAAAATAGAGATTGTAGGTGCCGATGTAATGGAGATAGACCAGTCTAAAGCAGGTCAGAAAATTGGCAAAAGTTACGATAAAACGTATGATATAACTTTAGAAGTTATTAAAAGAATATTTAAGTAAAGAAATTTACTAGTTGAAGCATAATCTTTAAGAAGATGAAATTTTCTTAATTTATATGAATAAAAGAATTATAATAATAAGTATAATATTTATCATTGTATTTCTTTGTATATTTATATTACTTAATAATCAAAGCACAGATATAGTCAAACAAAATTCAAACAAGGTTGAGGGTATGGCAAAGGTAGGAGATATAAATATTAGTTACAGAACTTATGGTGAAGGTTATCCTTTAGTTATGATAATGGGATACGGTAGTACCATGGAGATGTGGGAAGATCAACTCATTAATTCTTTTTCAAAAGATTATAAAGTTATAATATTTGACAATAGAGGAATTGGTGAAACTAGCGACGGGAATAAAGATTTTACAATAGAACAATTTGCTGAAGATACGAATGGATTAATGAATGTTCTGGGTATAGAAAAAGCACATATCTTAGGATGGTCAATGGGTTCTTATATAGCACAAGAATTAACTTTGAGACACCCTGAAAAAGTTAACAAACTTGTTATTTACGCATCTGTTTGTAGCCCAGAAATGTTCCCACCTTCTCCTGAAGTATTGTCAACCTTAGAAGATCCTTCAGGCACTCCAGAAGAGCAAGGATCGAGATGGATAAGTGTTATTTTTCCTAGTGATTGGATAATAAACAATGGTGAAAGAATAAAAGAAATATTCTATAGGCCTTTAGGTAACATAAAACCTGAAAATATTGGAAAACAAGCTATCGCTATTGGAAAATGGGAAGGAACTTGCAGTAGGATTTCATCGATTAATAATAAGACTTTAGTTATTGCTGGAAACGAGGATGTACTCGTTCCTCCTGTAAATTCTGAGTATCTAGCAAGCAAAATACCCAACTCAAAACTTATTTTAGTGGATGGAGCCGGTCATGCTTTGATGTTCCAATATCCGGATAAATTCATAAGAGAAGTAACAGAGTTTTTAAAATAGAGTCTTATTAGAATTAAATTAAAAATAATAAAAATTTTTTATCTTTATCTTGCAAGAGTTATTTCTATTGCAGAAACATTTGCACTTGAGTTATCATCTCTTGTAATTGTTTCTGTTGATGTAGAAATTTTTTGTACGTTAACGTCTACTACGAATTTATTTCTGACAATTTCTGCAACGTCGACTGCTCGTGAAATGGCTCTTCCTCTTGCTTTTATTACTACATTGTCTGTTTCTTTTTTGTTAAGCTGTGTTACAACAGCTAAAACATAGTTCATTACAGGTTTACTTCCGACAAATACGATATTTTCGTCTGACATTTCTAATCCTCCTCTACGGTTATTGCATTTGCTGCACATTCGTTAACACATAGGAGACATGCTATACAGTCTTTTTCATTTATTACTACTGCTACGTCCCCTTGTATTTCAAATACTCCTACTGGACATGTTGATACACAAATCCCACATCCTGTACAGTCATCGTTTACTGTTACCTTTGCCATTTGATAACCTCAAGCGTTTTTTTAAATGTTAATATATAAGTTTACCGTTATTTCAATTTTACTGCCGTTCCGTATGCTAACATCTCGGCAGCACCTGTCATTACAGCACTTGTGGAATATCGTATGTTTATTACAGCGTCTGCACCTATGCTTTGTGCGTCTTCCATCATTCTTTGCAATGCTTCACGTCTAGATTCAGAAAGCATTTCAGTATACTCAGTAATTTCTCCGCCGACAACTGTTCTAAGTCCAGCAACGATGTCTTTACCAATGTGTTTTGCTCTAATTGAGTTACCAGATACTAACCCAATTACTTTTTCAATTTCCCTACCTGGAATAAAGTCCGTAGTTGTGATTATCACGCTACCACCTAAGACTTTTGGAACTAACTCTTTAAATAATTAATCCAAAAAAATTGAGATTTCTTTTATTCTATCCCTCAAATATGCAGCTTTCTCGAAATCCAAGTTATTTGCAGCTTTGATCATCTCATCATGAAGATAAGCCAAATACTCTTCAGGATTGTCAACTTTTGATATTTTGTAATCTTCCTGATCTTTCTCAGAGGCTTCGATTTTTTTCTTAATCGTTTTTGGAGTTATGTTGTTCTTAATATTGTGCTCTGTCTGGATCTTTCGTCTTCTTTCAGTCTCATCAATTGCCCTTTTCATTGAAGATGTGACTTTATCTGCGTACATTATTACAGTACCAGATACATTTCTTGCGACTCGCCCCATAATCTGTATCAAAGAAGTTGTAGATCTAAGGTATCCTTCTTTGTCTGCATCTAGGATAGCGATCAACGAAACTTCGGGGAGGTCAAGCCCTTCTCTAAGTAGATTGATACCTACAAGACAATCATATGCTCCAGCTCTAAGTTCGCGTAATAGCTCTACCCTCTGCAAAGTATCAATTTCAGAATGGAGATATCTTGCATTTATTCCCAATTCAAGAAGGTAATCAGTTAAATCTTCTGCCATCCTCTTTGTAAGGGTTAAGACTAGCGTTCTTTCGTTATTTTCAATTCTCTTTTTGACTTCAGAAACAAGGTCGTCAATCTGACCTTCTCTTTTTTTAATAATTACAACCGGGTCTATCAATCCTGTTGGCCTCACAATTTGTTCAACAACTTTATCAGATATACCCAATTCATAATCTGAGGGAGTTGCTGAAACAAATATGACTTGGTTCAAAAGAGTTTCAAATTCATTGTATCTTAATGGTCTATTGTCAAGTGCAGAAGGAAGTCTAAATCCATAGTTGACTAGGGTTTCTTTTCTTGACCTATCCCCCTCATACATTCCCCTAATCTGGGGAACTGTAATATGTGATTCATCTATTATCAAAAGAAAATCCTTTGGAAAATAGTTAATTAATGTGTCAGGTTTTTCTCCTGCCTTTCTTCCAGAAAAATAACGAGAATAATTTTCAATCCCCTTGCAGTAACCCATTTCCTGCATCATCTCTATGTCATATTTAGTCCTTGTTTCAATTCTATGCGCCTCTATGAATTTACCTTTAGAATTTAAATCAGCCAATACTACTTCAAGTTCATTTTGAATTTCAGTTATGACTTTACCTATAGTGTCTTGAGGTATAAGGTAGTGGCTTGCAGGATATATGTAAATATTATTAATTTCTCCCATATCTGAAAAGTTAATAGGATGAATTTTTCTGATTTTTGTTATTTCGTCGCCAAAAAATTCAACTCTTACGATATAATCTGTGAACAAGGGAAAGAGCTCTACTACATCCCCCCTTGCCCTGAATGTTCCACTTTTAAAATCTGAGTCGTCTCTCTCATACTGCATCGAAACTAGTTTTTTTAGAAAATCATCCCTATCAATCTGCTCATTTTTCCTTATGAACGTACCCATCTCTTTATATGTCTCGGGAGAACCAAGACCGTAAATGCATGAAACACTTGCTACGATTATGCAGTCGCTCCTTGAAAGAAGAGAGGCCGTTGAGGAATGCCTCATTCTTGTTAATTCTTCATTTATAGAAACATCCTTTTCAATATAGGTATCTGTGTGAGGAAGATATGCCTCAGGTTGATAATAGTCATAATAACTGACAAAATATCCAACGGCATTCTCCGGGAAAAATGCTTTGAATTCAGAAAAAAGCTGAGATGCTAAAGTCTTATTTGGAGAAATGACAAGTGTGGGTTTATTATATTTTTCAATTAAATTAGCAATTGTAAATGTTTTTCCTGATCCTGTGACCCCAAGAAGTGTCTGGTATTTGTATCTCTTTTCTATTCCTTGGCTAAGCTCACTAATGGCCTGAGGTTGGTCACCGTTTGGTTGAAATTCAGAAAAAAGTTTGAAATCTCCCACATTCAAAAAGAAGTGAATTATTTTAAATAGTTATTTAGTGTGGGGTTTTAGTTTCTATTTTAATTCAAGGATTAATAAGGAAATGATGTCAAGAATAATAGTATAGCAATTTATTCAAAATTATACTGGCCCGTGAAGGCGTATTTTTCAGTGCTTGTGGCTTTTGCATCCTATCCGAACGGCTTGTAATATCTGCAAAGAAAAACTATAGTATAGGATTTGCAGAATTCGAACATATTAATTTAAACTTATAGGTATAATTAATCACATGACTCTATTAGTCATATAAACAGTAACAAATGAAAACTTGGCCAATAAACTATCAAAGATCTTACTAGAGAATAGAATTGCTGCCTGTGTTAATATAATAAAGAATGTAAATAGTCTCTATTGGTGGAAGGAATCAATAGAAAACTCGAGTGAAATAATTCTATTAATTAAGACAACTGATGAAAAATATCAGGAAGTGGAAGACCTCATTAAGAAGAATCATCCTTATGAAATTCCAGAGATAATAGCTTTTGATATAAAAAAAGGATTCAGCAAATATCTAAAATGGATAGAAGATGAAACTAGGTCTCTTCCTTAACTTCAAATACTTTTGAGCAATCAAAATCAGAATATTTATGGCATGAAAAAATCTTGTCACCATAGTATATAGTTTCAAAATCAAATAGGTCAGGTGATTTATAGAATTTATCATATACTATTAAGAGATCTTCTTCATCGAGTTTAATCTCTTTATCATCTTTAGTTTTAACATAGAAATAATTATAGCCTTCATCAAATCCAATTCTTTTTATTTCTTCATATTTAATGGATGCTATTTGTGGTATGGCTTTTATCAGTTTTTCATAGAACTGCCCACCATTTTTTATGTCCAAGAGAATCATTTTGCAAATCTTTACTTTTTCATAATAACTATCTTCGTTATCTTCAGAAATTAATAGGGGTTGTTTTCTTTCCTTTTCTAATTCTTTTAGTGCAGTTAATTCCTCAACATGGAGAATATTTTTGTATATACCAAAAACTACTCCTTTTTCTCTGAGTGTTTCCAGTCTTTTTAAGAAAGAGTCAAGATCCCATATCAATTCTACGTCCATGCAATTTGGAGTAAGTATAAGTTATTTAAATGCCTTTTCAAATTTAACTTCATGGAACTTAATGAGCTTGTTAGTTATATGGACGATTATCTTAGAGTTAATGAGATAGATGATGTATCTGCAAACGGATTACAAATAGAGGGAAATAAAGACGTGAAAAAGATATGTTTGGGAGTAGATAGTTCTCTAGAAATTTTCAAAGAGACTTCAAAAAGAAAAGCCGATCTCTTGATAGTCCACCACGGACTAATCTGGGGCGGATTAAAATGTATAAGGGGCCTTGTGAAAGAAAGAATTTCGTATCTATTAGAAAACGGTATTTCCTTATATGCAGCACATCTGCCTCTTGATATGCATCAAGAAGTCGGGAATAACATAGAGCTCATAAAAATATTAAATCTTTCTAACCCTGAGCCATTTGGGGCCTACCATGGATTAAAGATTGGTTTCAAAGGACGTTATGAAAAATTGAAGACTATTAAAGATATATCTAAAATTCTAGAAAATACTCTTCCTGCTAAAATTGATTCTTTCAATTTTGGACCTGATAAAATAAGATCTGTAGGTATAGTTAGTGGTGGTGGGGGGTCTGCATTTGAGGATTGCATTAAAGAAGGATTGGACCTATTTATTACAGGAGAACCTTCGCATACAATTTACCATATTGCAAAAGAAGCTGGAATAAATTTAATATTTGCTGGACACTATGCCACTGAAAAGCTCGGAGTAAAGGCTTTAGGAAAAAAAGTTGAAGAAAAATATGGTATAAAAACAGAGTTTATAGATATACCAACAGGCCTTTAACAAACAATATCTAAAAGTCTGCCACTGTTTATAGCATTTTTAATCTCTAAGGCTATTCTTCTTCCTGTTGACATAGGCTTTCCGTATTTGATATAAGTATAAGGTGAATATGGTTCAAAAAGATTTGTGCCTGCTACAATTCTAGCTGAAATCTCAAATATGAATATCTCAGCTTCAGGAGTTATTACCCCTTCAAGACAGAAAGGCCCAAACAATCCCCTGCTAGAAATTAGCTCCTTTGATTTATCAACTACTCTCTCGCCCATATCAAATATTTCTGGGAGCAATGATTCTCTGACAGTTATGGGCATATTTCCAACAACAACATAGCTTGGATCAATTTTCTTTAAGGCAAACTGATCTCTTGCTGATATCCTACCGATAGAATCTACATTGCTTTCATATCTTTTATCGAAGCTCATTATTTCAAGTTCGTTATTTAAGGGACTGTAAAAATAATGGAAATATGCAGGCACTCCAATAATATACTCTTGAATTACGTATTTTTCATTGATATGGTCAGATATTTTTTCATTGAAATCTGCAGTGTCTTTAGCAAGGAAATATCCCATCCCACCTTTTGCACCGTAAAATTTTACAATCACAGGTCTGTCTATCTGTTCTGGAGTATCAAATATTTTTGGAATTTTAATATTTGCATCCGTTAACCATCGCCTTTCAAGATCTCTAGCAGATTCCCATTCTAGAACATCTTTATTACCGAAGTACATTACCTTCAGATCTTTGAAGTCTTCTATCTTCATATAAGCAATAAAAGAACCGTGAGGTATGAGAATAGTATTTCTTTTTATTAATTCTTCTTGCAAGGAAAAAAGTTCTTTGAAATGATCAACAGAAATAATTTCATCTGCAACTCCAAAACTTCTATAGACTTTTTCTGACCCTTTTTTTGCTATGCATAAGGTCTTAAATCCCTCGTCTTTTGCACCTTTTAATATTTGAAGTGCGGAATGACTTCCAAGAGTTGCGATAGTATAATCATTTACAGCCATTGAGTATTAACTTAGCTTATAATACTTAAAACTTTCTGTAGTTGAAAAGAGAAAATTATTTAAATTAACATTCCGAACGTGCCAAAGTGATGGAAAAGAGAGCACTAATTAGCGTTACAAATAAAAATGGCCTTGAAATATTTGCAAAATCTTTGTCTGATCTTGGCTTTGAAATTGTATCAACGGGGGGCACATTAAAATTTCTTTTGGAAAATGATATAGATGCAACTCCAATTGAAAAAATTACAGGATTTAAAGAAATGATTGGGGGTAGAGTAAAAACTCTTCATCCAAATATCCATGGTGGAATTCTTTATATCAGGGATGACGAAGGACATGAAAAAGAAATAAGTTCAGAAGGAATAAAACCAATAGATGTTGTTGTATGTAACTTGTATCCTTTCAAAGAAACTGTAGCAAAGAATCCTTCTCTTGAAGATGCAATTGAAAACATTGACATTGGTGGAGTTACTCTTCTAAGGGCGGCCGGTAAAAATTTCAAATATGTGACTGTTATTGTAGATCCTTCGGACTACGGTGGTGTCACTAAAGAGTTATTAGAAAAGGGAAACACTTCATATGAAACACGAAAAAAATTATGTGTCAAGGCTTTTTCCCATACCGCCGATTACGATAGTGCAATTGATTCTTATCTTTCAGAAGTATTAACTGAAAATAAGAAGTTAAGAGTTTCATATGATTCTGGTAAAGACCTAAGATATGGGGAGAATTGGCATCAAAAAGCACGTTTCTTCAAAAAGGATACTGTTGAGCCGTCAGCGTCAAACATGGCCCAGCTTCACGGCAAAGCTCTTTCTTATAATAATTATCTTGATATTGAAGCTGCACTAAATGCTGCAAAGGAACTTTCCCAGTACAACGCAGCAGTTATTGTAAAACATCTGAATCCTTGTGGTATTGCTACAGGCAAGACTCTACTTGATGCGTTAAAAAATGCATGGGATGGAGATAGAGTATCAGCATACGGCAGCATAATAGCATTCACGAGAAAAGTAGATTTAGAAACAGCTTCTTTTCTTAAAGGTAAGTTTGTTGAAGTAATAGTTGCCCCTTCTTTTGATACAGATGCACTAGAATTTTTGAAGAATAAGAGTAAAGATATGAGAATCCTTGAAACGGGTGAACTTTTCACTTCTGAAGATAAAGTTTACAAATTCTTAATAGGTGGGGTCATCGAACAGGACAGACCAAAAGGACTCTATGAAAAGTGGGAATGTGTTACGAGAGAAAAGTATCCAGATAGTAAAAAAGAGCTCGGACTTTTTACAATTATTGCGACAAAGTATACGAAGTCTAACTCGATAGTTTTAGGAATGGAGTATGAAAAAAGCCAGTTTAAAGTATTAGGAAGTGGAGTAGGGCAACCAAATAGGGTTGATTCACTAAGAAAACTTGCAATACCAAAAATCTACGAAAATCTTGAAAATATGTGGAATGAAGAAAAGCCTAATTTATCTAAAGAAGACTTTTTCAAGGAAAAGATTTCAGAATGTGTTCTTGTTTCAGATGCCTTTTTCCCATTTGACGATACCGTTAGAGTAGCTGCAGAACATAACATAAAATACATTATACAGTCTGGAGGTTCAATAAGAGATAAAGAAGTAATAGAAACTTCAAATCAGTTTGGAATCTCTATGATCTTTACTGGTATGAGGTACTTTAATCACTGATTACCATATTTTAGGAATTAATCTATACTTGACTTCTTTTGTGTACTCAAAGTATCCATCTAGTTCTTTCTGTAATGTTTTATCTTCCAGATAAGTCCGTATAACAACTGGAATTAAGATTAATAAATTGATTGCAAATCCCCAAAAAGACCCCAATACTAGAGGGAATGCGAGAGTAAAAATAATTCCTCCTGCATAGCCAGGATGCCTAACAAAAGAATAAGGTCCATCTTTACAAACTATATGCTGTCTGTCTTTCTGAATTCTAACTACTGAAGAAAAAAATTTGTTTGTAGTTTTGGCCCAAAGAACAATTAACTGTCCAATTATGTAAAGTATAATCCCAATTATTACAAAGCATAAAGGGAGTATCGGGTACCAATTATACCGACCAACGTCAAAGGCAGATAGGATAAGAACAAAGAAAAAGATTGGGGTTGTCACTATATAATAAATTTTATCCCAACTCTTCATACCTTCTCCAGGTTTTAATCTTTCTTTAATTAGATCAGTTTTATCTGATAAAGAATAGTAGGTCAATAAAACAAAGAAAAGATTTAATCCATTGAATATCCAGCCTTGCCAGTAATTTATTCGGCCAGCAGATAAAAATGTAAGTGCTGCTGTAAATCCAAAAATAAAAATAGATTTGATTACAAATTTAAACTCTATTTTATTTTCTGCCACAAACATACGAATACGTTAAAATATTAAAAGCTATTGCAAGATGCTTAGTCTAGAATATTAATTATTTAGATATTTAGACAACTGAACCCAGAAGTACAGAATCTCTAAATTTTAGGATAAATATATTTAAATATTGGATATAATAAATTCTAATATGAGTAGCCCAAGTGATACCTCTGCCGGATTTTCAAGAGAAGGAAAAGTAAAAAGAGTTTATGATGTTTCTGATAAAGAAATTGAATTTGAGTTTACTGACAGAATATCTGTCTTTGACAAAATAATTCCGTCTAAAATTCCTTTCAAAGGAGAGACACTTTGCAGGGAAGGAACTTTTTGGCTTAAGGAAGCAGAAAATTTAGGATTCTTGACCCATTTCATAAAAATGACAGACAAGAACAAGATGCTTGTTAACAAAGTCAATATAATTCATGACTATAACAAAATCAATCACAATACAAAAAATTACCTTATTCCTTTAGAATTTATCTGCAGACATTACGTTGCAGGCTCTCTTCATGATAGAATTGAAAAAGGCAAGATAGATCCAAAAGAACTTGGGTTTAGTAAAAAAACAGTTGTTTATGGAGAAAAGATACCTGAACCTTTTATTGAAACATCAACAAAACTTGAGCCTGTTGATAGACCATTAGATAAGAAGGAGGCCCTAAGCATTTCAGGCCTTACTGGAGAGGAATACAATAATATACTTGAAACTATAATTAAGATGGATACAAGGATGTCAAAGATCGTCGAAAAAGGTGGATTAGTTCACGTTGATGGAAAAAAAGAATTTGGAATGAATGAGGAAAGAACCTTAATGTTTATTGATGTCTTTGGAACTGCAGATGAAGACAGGTTCTGGGATAAAGAACTCTATGAACAAGGACAAATGGTAGAGCTATCAAAGGAATTTGTAAGGCAGTACTATATCAAAACAGGATACAAAACAGAATTATACGATGCTAGAGAAAAGTGCCAGCCAGAGCCAGATATACCTGCATTACCAGAAAACATGATTAAACAAGTATCCGATCTTTACATTAATATGTATGAAAGAATTACTAGTGAAAAATTTAGGTGATTTATTTGAAGGTCGAAATTAAAGTTGGATTAAAGGAAGGAATTACAGACCCCGAGGGTCTTAATATCAAAAAATCCCTGAAATTACTTAGTTTTGATAATGTCGAAAATGTTGAAGTAAAAAGAAGCTACGTCATAGAAATAAGTGGAAAGGATGAAAAGAAGATCAGAGAAGATGTTGACATGATGTGTAAAAAACTCCTGATTAATCCTGTAATCCACGATTATGAAGTGGAAATGATAAAATGAGTAGCAAACAAAATGTTTTTGAAATTAATCTTGACTTGCCTGATGAAAAACTTCTAGAGTTAAGTAGGAAGATAGGGATAGGACTTTCTCTGGATGAAATGAAGTCAGTCAAAAATTACTTTAAAGAGCAAGGTAGGAATCCAACTGATATTGAAATACAGGCTATAGGCCAGGCATGGTCAGAACACTGCTGTTACAAATCATCGAAAAGTTTATTGAAAAAATTTATTTTTAATATTGAGGCGCCACAGAATATCTTTGTCATAAAGGAAGATGCCGGAGTAGTAGAGTTTGATAAGGATTATGCTTATGTTTTGGCTCTAGAAAGCCACAATCATCCATCTGCAGTTGAGCCATATGGAGGAGCGGCTACTGGAATTGGTGGAATTCTTAGAGATGTTGTATGTATGGGGGCACAGCCTGTTGCTCTGATAGATCCCATATTTTTTGGTCCGCTTGATTTACCTTACGACCAACTACCAAAGGGTGTAAAACATCCTGAATTTATATTTAGGGGAGTAGTTGCTGGAATTAGAGACTATGGGAACAGAGTAGGAATCCCAACAGTATCTGGGTCTGTATACTTCCACCCGGGGTATACAGGTAACTGCCTTGTAAATGTTGGCTGTGTTGGAATAATTAAGAAGGACGATATAATTCATAGTAGAGTCAAGGAACTTGGAGATATTTTCGTTATGGTCGGTGGAAAGACCGGCAGAGATGGTATTCATGGTGTAAACTTTGCATCTGCAGAGCTTGATGAAGAGTCTGAGACATCTTCCCGTTCTGCAGTTCAAGTGGGAGACCCCATAACAAAAGAACCCTTAATTCATGCTTGTCTTGAAGCTAATACAAAAAAACTTCTGAACGGTATGAAAGATTTGGGTGGTGGGGGCTTATCGTGCGTAGTAGGAGAAATGGCTCACGCCGGTGGCTTTGGAGCTAAGGTCAATTTAGAAAAGGTGTTGTTAAAGGAAAAAGGAATGAAACCTTGGGAAATATGGGTATCAGAATCACAAGAAAGGATGATGCTTGCCGTTTCAAAAGAAAATCTCAAAGAAGTTATTGATATTTTTGATAAGTGGGACGTTAATGCTGCAATTATTGGTGAAACAATTACCGAGAGAAGAGTCCTAGTATACTACGAGGGCGAAAAGATATTTGACATGGATTCAGAATTTTTGACTGGTGGCCCATTATACGCAAGAGATGTTAAGGTTGTTGAAAGAGATCAGAAGGATATCAAGACTCAAGCACCTAAAGATGTAAATGAAATACTAATTAAGATGCTTTCAGACCCAAATATCGCATCAAAGGATTGGGTTATTCTACAATATGATCACACTGTAAGAGGATCAACATCACTTACCCCATTGTATGGGGATGTTGTTAACTTTTCACCGCAAGACTCTGCTATTATAAAGCCAGTCGAAGAACTTAACAAGGGATTGGTAGTTTCAACTGCAGTAAATCCATTCTTATTGGAATATGACCCTTACTGGGGTGCAGCTTCTGCTATAGATGAAATTTATAGAAATATAGTTGCAGTTGGAGGTAAACCTCACTCTTTGGCAGATTGTCTTAACTTTGGTAATCCGGAGAAACCCGAGAGGTTCGGGGACTTTTATCAAGCTGTAATGGGATTAAACTTTGCTACAAAAGACCTTCAGATATCATTTTCATCTGGCAATGTAAGCCTTTATAATGAAAGTATGATTGGGAGTTGCCCCCCAACACCAACTATCGTTGGGATAGGTCTAATTGATGATGTAAACAATAAAATTAGTTCCAACTTCAAAAAAGAAGGGAACTCGATATACATTATTGGTAATACTGAAAGAGAATTTGGCGGTTCATTGTACTACAGGATTTTGGGAATAGACGGAGGGATTGCTCCTAAAATGAATCCAGAGAACTTGATACATTATTCAAAGGTCCTACTTGATTCAATGCAAAAAGGTATTGTAAAAAGCTGTCATGATTTAAGCGAAGGAGGCTTAGCCGTTGCTATTGCTGAAATGGCATTTGGCAGTGATTACGGCGTAGAAATTGAATTGCCAATTATAAAAGACATGAGAGCAGATGAATTCATCTTTTCAGAGTCAAATACCAGATGGGTAGTAGAAGTTAAAGACGATAAAGAGTTTGAATCTCTCTTCACAAAAAATAAAGTACCATTCATTAAAATTGGAAAAATATCAGGCAAAAAACTAGTTATAAAACAAAATGGAGTTAAAATAATAGATGCTCCTATTGAGAAATTAAGAGATAAATGGAAAAATGCAATCTGGGAGCATATGGGGTGATTCAATGGACAGGTCTGAGATTAAAGTTTGTGTTTTAAGAATAGAGGGAACAAACAATGAAGATGAGATGTACTATGCTTTCAAGAGATTAGGTGCCTCCCCTGAACTTGTTCATCTGAAAGATCTCAAAGATATTTTTGATTATAATTGTCTTATGATTCCTGGAGGATTTTCTGCCGGAGATTATGTAAGAGCAGGGGCGATATTTGCCTCAAGGATAAGAGCAAGAATGGCAAATGACTTGCATAAATTCATAGACGAAGGCTGGCCCGTAGGCGGTATTTGTAATGGATTTCAAGTTCTAGTTGAGCTTGGAGTTTTACCAGGATTTAAAAGAATGGATTATCCCGATGCGTGCCTCTTTTTGAATAATTCTGCAAGGTTTGAATGCAGACCAACATTACTAAAACATGAGAATAAAGGTAAATGTGTATTCACACAAAATATTCCAAAAGGTGAGGTAATGTTAGTTCCATCTGCCCACGGCGAAGGGAAGTTACTGTTCCCACGAGAAAAGGAAAAAGAATATTTTGATAGATTGTTTGAAAATGATCAGATTGTTTTTAGATATGTGGATAAAGATGGAAAATATGCAGGTTATCCTTGGAATCCAAATGGCTCTGCACATAATATAGCTGGTATTTGTAATGAGGCAGGGAATGTATTTGGAATGATGCCACATCCAGAAAGATCCTATTTTGATAAGAATAATAATGGAATTTCTGGTATGAAAGTCTTTGAATCAGTTTTAAAATATATCGAGGAAAAATAAAAATGTGCGGTATACTGGGTACTTCATCAAACAATTCTTCATATGAATGTTATAGAGGACTATTAGCTATTCAGCACAGGGGGCAAGATTCTGCTGGTATACTATCATTTGATGGAATAGTCCATCAGAAAAAGGAAAAAGGTCTTGTGTTGAATGTTTTCAATAAGGAAGAGTTATCAAAGCTTGAAGGTTCTAAAGCCATAGGGCATGTAAGGTATCCAACAGCTGGAACAAACACCCTTTGTGAAGCTCAGCCTTTCTTTTTGAGCTATCCTTATGGAATCGGCCTTGCACATAACGGCAATATTACGAATTATCAGGATTTAAAGCTGGAACTTGAAGGGAAGCATAGATGCATTCATTCAAAGTCAGACACCGAAGTCATGATAAATATTCTATCTGAAGAGTTAATGAAAAACGATACTTTTGAAGCCATCAAAGGAACTATGGAAAGAATTGATGGCAGCTATTCTGCAGTGATGATGTTACCAAAAAAACTCATAGCTTTCAGAGACCCATATGGAAACAGACCATTAGTATTCGGAGAAAAAACGAATTTAGATGAAACTGCCTTTTCTTTTTCTTCTGAAAGTGTTGGTCTTGACGTGAATGGTTATTCTCTTATCAGGGATTTACTACCTGGTGAAGCTATAGTTGTTGAAGATAATAATGCTGAAAAGAGATTATTATGTCCAAAAGGCAGGGCTCACTGTATGTTTGAATGGGTCTATTTTTCAAGACCAGATTCTGTTATAGAGGGCAAAAGTGTCTACGAAGCTAGAATGGAACTGGGGAGGAACATAGAATTTGAAGAAGAGGGTGATGTAGTAATACCTGTACCTGACACTGCAAGAACAGCAGCTTTAGGATTTTCTGAGAAGTATGGGATTAAGCAAAGGGAAGGTTTGATAAAAAACAGGTACATTGGAAGAACTTTCATCATGCCAACCCAAGTTTCAAGAGATGTAGCAGTTAGAGATAAACTAAACGTAATAAAAGGAGAAATTAGGGGAAAAAGAGTAATTCTTGTTGATGATAGTATAGTTAGAGGAACAACAAGCAAGAGAATAGTTACAATGCTACGAGATAATGGTGCTAAAGAAGTTCATATGATTTCTACTTGCCCCCCTATAAAACATCCATGTTATTATGGTATAGATATGCCTACTGAAAAGGAGTTAATTGCAGCACGAAACACAGATGACGTTGCAGAAATGATTGGTGCAGACTCAGTTACATACCAGACGATAAAAGGTCTAGTAAAGGCAATTGGACTTAAAAAAGACGAACTATGCCTTGCATGCCTTAATGGAGATTATCCAACACATATACCTGAAGAAACAAGAAGCTCCCTCACGAAAACAAGAGAATGTGAGAGAACTGGAGATATATAGGGATAGTGATATTTTGAGCGAAGTATGGGCTGTTGTTGGTGGAGGGGCAAGAGAGTGGGCTTTAGCAGAATCAATTACTAGATCTAAAAATGTATCAGAAGTCCATGTACTCCCTGGAAATCTTGGTGGAGCATTTGAAAAAAAATGTGTCTGGCCAATTGGAAACGATAGAGTAAAGATTAAAAATTTTGATGACCTAAAGCGTTTTTTTATTGATTATAAGCAAGAGATTCAAGAAAATAATGGCAGGGTAAAGAGACTTGATGATCTTAATGATATTATTTCTTATCTTTCTGAAAATAATATAGATATGGTAATCGGGGGGCAAGAAAAGTATCTCTCCCTTGGATTAAAGGAAAGTTGTGAAAAAAAAGGGATACCTTGTTGGGGCCCTACTTCCAAGGCTATGATAATAGAGGCGGATAAATGTAATACCAATGACCTTATGAAAAAATGGGATATACCGTGCCCACCATTTGAAAATTTCTATGACCCTGATTCAGCAAAGTCCTTTCTAAAGGAAAATTTTGATAAAAATGGAAAGAAATATGTCGTAAAGTATCCTTATCTACTGGACGGAAAAGGATCAAGAGTCTGTAATACTCTTGAAGAGGCTTTGAGTGCTGTTGATGACTTTATGGTATCCGGTGCTATTTGTAATCCAGTAGACAAATTGACCATAGAAGAAAGGCTCTATGGCGAAGAGGTAATGGTTTTTTATGCCGTTCATGAAGGTCATGTTAAATATCTTGGTAGTGCAAAAGATTTTCCTGAAAGATTTGAT
>LNGC01000018.1 GCA_001587715.1 Candidatus Methanofastidiosum methylothiophilum
GTAACTTATTTCTCTAAAGCTTAAGTACCTAAATATCTCACCAAAACCAAGTATCTCTTTGTCAAAATGTGGCCTTAGGGTCTGTATTGTAATATCTCTTTTTGTTATCCCAGTTCCACCTGTTGTAACAATACAATCAACATCAGGGAGCATATCATACAAAGCCTTTTCAATATGCTCCTTCTCGTCTGGGACGATGGTAGTCCTTACCACTATATTGTTCTTGGATAAATTCTCTTTTATGTGATTACCCGATTTGTCCTCGGCCACTCCTGAATAACAGGAGTCTGATATTGTGATTATCCCGTAATTCAGGCTCTTTGGGGCGTTGCATTTGTGTTTTTCAGATGACATATTCACTTCTCCTTCTTTAGAACTCTTATACCATAGATTCCAGTCGAGGGGTACTGGCCCAATGCGTCTTTCTCATTTGATTTCACCATGTCCCATATTGTCAGAAGCGCTACAGAAACTCCGGTAAGCGCTTCCATCTCGACTCCAGTCTTGGACTCAGTTTTTACCATACATATGACTTTTATAGAATCTTCATAGATCTCAAAATCGATATCGACCTTATTTATAGGGAGCCCGTGGCATAGCGGGATTAATGCAGGTGTCATCTTCACGGCTTGAATTGCTGCAATCTGTGCCGTCGTCAGGACGCTTCCTTTCGTTATCTTGTTTTCTCTTATCAAACTGATGGTTTCTTTCTTTAGCTCTATTTTTCCCTCGGCAACTGCAGTTCTAACAGAAGCCTCCTTTTTTGTGATGTCGACCATATTTACTCCTTTATCAGACAAATGTGAAAACATGACTATATACCTCCATGCCAGAATACCTTGTCTTCCATATACTCTTTTTTGAAGAGTGGGGCTTCCTCTTTAAGTCGTTCAAGGATATACTTAGCTGCTTCAAAGCTTTTTGTTCTATCTATTGATTTTACAATTATTAAAACAATAGAGTCCCCAACACATAGCTCTCCATATCTATGTATAATTGAACTTTCTACAATTGAATATTTTTTCTTAGCATCAATCTCAATTTCATGTAATTTTTTTTCTGCCATTTCGACGTAGGCATCCAGTTCTAATTTCATGACTTTTTTTCCATTCATTTCTGATTTAACAGTACCTAGAAAAATTACTGAAGCGCCACATTTATCGTTCTTTATCTTCTTTAATTCCTCATCTATGCTAAAATTCTCTTTCTGAATTTTAATCATTTTATCCCCCACTTGAAGGTACCATTAGAGCCACTTCGTCGCCATCGTGCAATGGAACATCACCCTTAACATATTCTTGATTCAGTGACAAAATAATGTTTTCTTTATCTTGTAGATTATATTTTTCTATAATTATTTTTAAAAGTTCAGTTATAGTTTTACCATTACACATCTCAATGTATTCTTGATTAACTCCCGTCTTCTCTTTAAAAAATGCAAAATATTTTACAGTTATTTTCATTCTAGCACCAGTAAGGTGTTTTTGTTTTTATAGAATGAATTATGCATTCTTTTAATTTTTCGTGATCTGAAAAATTCTTTATTTTTATTAGATTGTCATTTCTAAAAAGACAATTCTTGATTTCTCCTTCGCTTGTTACCCTTATGCTCATACAATTATTACAGAATACAGTGTTGTGCATTGATCTTACTACTTCAATTTCTTGAGGTACAAAATATTTTTTCCTTCGTTGTTTTTCCCTTTCAACTATTTTTATTGAATGTTTTTCTAGATATTCCTCAATAGGCAATAGACTTGCATAATTCTCCTTGTAAAATTTGGAATCTGTTCCGTTCTTTTCCGATATTAATTCGATTAACTGAAGTACCATTCCTTCTTTTGTATACTTGACTAAATCTTTGATTTCTCTGTAATTTCTTTGCATCACGACCATATTTACCTTAATTGGAAAAATCTTTTCTTCGTATGTTTTTTCAATTCCAGCTAATACATCTTGTAGTTTACTCTTACCGGTTATACTCTTGTAGATTTCTTCATTTAAAGTGTTCAAAGTGACGTTGATCCTAGATATTCCGGCCTTTTTTAAATCAGAAATTGTGTCACTCAATAAGACTCCGTTTGTTGACATTGATATGTCATCCATGTATTTTGAAGCAATTTCTATAATTTCTACTATATCTTTCCTTATGAGAGGCTCTCCTCCTGTAAACCTTACTTTTCTTATCCCTAACTCTTTAGAAACTTTAAGTAGGTCCTCAATATCTTCCTTCTTTATTTCATTTTTGCCATTGTCTGATTGAGAGCACTCACCTTCATGATGACAGTATATACAATTTAAATTGCAACGTTGAGTTAATGCAACTCTAATAACTCTAACTGCTAATTCTGACATTTTAATCTTCCAATATTATTACTTCTAACTCTTCACCTTTATCTACAAATTCAGTGTTCTCTTCAATTATGGCGATTCCTTCTGCTTTTAAAAAACTTGATATAGCACCACTACCACGAAATACCGATGATACTTCCTCTTCTTTAATCATAACAGGCAAGAAATCTTTCCTACCCCTAGTTGAATAAATCCTTTCACTTGAAATAAATTTCTTCATTTCTATTTTTTTCTCTAGTCCTGCCATTTTATAGATAAAAGGTAATACCAAGACGTTGAATAGTACAAATGAAGACGTGGGGTGCCCAGGAAGGCCAAAAATAAGTTTGTTTTCTTTTAAGCCAACTAATGTTGGTTTCCCTGGTTTGATACTTATACCGTGAATTATTAAGTTACCAAAATTATTGATTGCTTCCTCGACAAAATCCCTTTCTCCTTTTGACGCCCCGGCAGAAAGAATGATTATATCGCATTTTTTTGCCTCGTTTAATTTTGAAAGTATATCCTCTTTGCTATCTTTTGCAATACCTATGTTATAGGTATCACAACCTAATTTTTCTAATTTTGAAGTGATATAAAATGAATTGACATCATAAGTTTTCCCATAGTCAAGATTTTCCCATGGCGTAATAATTTCATTTCCTGTTGAAAAAATTCCGATTTTTAATTTTCTGTATACTTTGACCTTCTTAAGACCTAGACCTGATAGCAATCCGACTACTTTAGGGGTTACAAGAGTATTTTTGGGTAATATACGTTTTCCTTTTTTTATGTCATATCCTACCTTCATTATATTTTCTCCCGGAGTAACGCCCCTAGTAAGTGCGATATACTTCCCTTGAAGTTGCGTATTTTCTATCATAACAACAGAGTCTGCACCCTCTGGAACGGGAGCGCCAGTTGCCACGTATGAACAGTTATTCTTTTTTATAAAATACCTTGGGGCGCTGCCTGCGTTTACACTTTCAATTAATTTTAGTTTTACGGGAGAAGTTTCGCTAGCTTCGAATGTATCCTCTGATCTCACAGCATATCCATCCATTTGGGATTTAGGATAATGGGGAACATTAATAGGTGAAATTAAATCCTCTGACAAAATCCTATTCAATGAAGATGAAATAGGAGTATCTTCCGATTTTAACTCAAAGGATACACTATCTTCAATTTTTTTTATAGCTTCTTCATAAGTATCAAGTTTTAAGAACTTCAAAGGATTCCCATCTATTGAATTTATCTCTTAATAACCTGAAGTGCAGTAGCTTTAAAAAATATATTGATGTCTTTTCCCTCTCTTATATTTAGATTTTCAATTGATTGCTTTGTAACGGCAGCTTCAACTTCAAATCCACAATCAATTCTTATAATATAATAAAAACCATGTTTTATTACAGAAGTTATTTTTCCTTTGAAATTATTTCTAGCACTTGTATCCCCTTTACCTAGGATTATATCTTCTGGCCTTATTATTAGCCTTACATCTTGCCCAACTTTGAAGTGGTCAGACAAAGCCACTATTTTGTTTCCATTAACTTCAACTATCATCTCATCTTCTTTTTTATTAGTAACCTTACCTTCCCAAATATTTTCAATTTTAACAAATTGAGCAATTTCTTTTGTCACTGGTTTATAGAATATCTCGTCAGGATTTCCTACTTGGACAATTGTTCCCTTCATCATAATCCCAATTCTATCTGCAAGCAGTATAGCTTCTTCTTGACTGTGGGTAACATGGACAAAAGTTATACCTTCTGTTTTATGGAGCTCTTTCATATCTAAAATAAGTTTTGATTTGGTATTTTCATCAAGGGCTGAAAAGGGTTCGTCCATAAGAATAATTTTGGGATTTATCGCTAAAGCTCTTGCCAATGCAACTTTTTGTTTTTCTCCACCGCTCAACGTTTCAGTATTTCTATGCAAAAGGTGATTTATTTTCAGCATTTTTACAAGCTCTGAAATTTTCTCCTCTCTCTTGTCTTCAGGAACTTTCCTCAACTTTAATCCATACTCAATATTTTTCTTAACATTTAGATGTGGGAAAAGAGCATAATCTTGATAGACAAATCCTAATCCTCGATTTTCTGGAGAGGTAAAAGTAACATCGTTACCGTTTATCATGACTTTTCCTTCTTTAGGGAAATATAATCCAGCGATTATTTCTAGTAATAAAGTCTTCCCCGCTCCAGTTGGCCCCAAGATAACAAAATATTCACTTTCTTTGATATCAAGTGAGATGTTTTTTAAAGTGAAATCTCCCCAGTTGTTACTAAGATTTTTTATATGTATCATATTCTTCTACCTCTCTTTGAAACTAATCTCAAGGCAACAAACGTAATGAAGCAAATTATAATCAATAGAACGGCAATTGGTTGTGAACCTAAAAGTCCATTAGTATTAAATCTTGCCAAAATCATAGTTGAAGCTATCATGGGATAATAGGCTATTATAATAATTGCACCAAATTCACTTATCCCTCTGGCCCATGACATAATCGCACCAGAAAATATATGGCGTGAAGTCAATGGCAGGGCTATTTGATAAAATGATTTCCACTGAGATGCTCCGAGTGTTCTTGCAACACTTTCTAAATTTGGATTGACACTCTTAAATCCTTCCCTAGCAGTACCAACAAAAAATGGGCAACTTACAAAGAACATTGCCATTACAATTCCCCACATGTTGTCTTGGAAGACTATGCCTAATTTTGAAAATGCTACTCCGACTACGCCCCTCTTCATAAGTAAAGAAAATAGGGCAATTCCGGCCACAGTATGTGGGATAATAATGGGTATGTCTACGATTGCTTCGATGATGTCCTTTCCGTAAAACTCATATCTTGCAAGAATATATGCAAGGGGAATCCCTAGTATTACTCCTATTGCCGTTGCAATGAACGAAGTATATAATGTTAACCAAATGGATTTTAGCACATCTGGATCTTTTATAACATTAATAAAATCTCCGGGATGGAGAACTAACTGACTGTATAGCATATTTGATAAAGCAGCTATTATATAGACTACTATTAGCATTCCGAAAATAAAAAAAAGAATTAGAAGAGGATTTCTTCTAATTTCCGAAAACATTTTTTAAACCCCCTAATCGATCATTTCTACATATTTTTTCAATTGTTCTGGAACATTACCGGATCCTAATGCAGGAACTGTGGGTGGCTGCCCCATTTCTCTGAAAATCTTCTGTCCGCTTTCGTTTATAACTTGTTCGGCGTATTTGATTCCCAAATCTTTGTTTGGTGCATTTTTTGGAACAGTAATTCCGTATGCTATTGGTGCGGCTATTTGTGTTTTTCCATTAGATATGGTCACATGAATCTTAGCATAAGTTGAATCGTACTTTACATCCTTTAGATTTATTGAAGGTGGCAGCTCGACATATTTTAATTTGTTTTGCTCTGCAACTGATCTGTATTCAAATGCATAGTCAATTCCACCAGCAATGGTCATAGATACTAAATCTTCAGACTTGTCTCTTATGGTGACGTATTTTGTATTTGGGTTCAATGCTTCAGGTGTTGTTATTTTGTAAATTCCATTTTCTTCCTTTGCGGTAATGGATGTATGTGCACCGAGCAACTGATTGAATACTGGTTTATTATATGCAAGATCGGCAAGCTTTATTGTCATTACTGTTCTGTATCCACAAGGGTCTATATTGGGATTTCCAAATCCCCATATAACATCAGGCTTCTGTATAATTTCGTACCAGTTGTCAGCATTAATTTCATCAGCATATTTGCTTTTATCTGTGTAACAAAGAACAATTTCATTTGTAGCGAAAACTATGTACCAGTCTGCGTAATCTGGATACATCATTTGAGGTATAAGTTTATAGTCTGCTGAACCGATGACGTCTGCCTGTTTTCCTAGTTCAGTTACCTTTCTAATTGTATCTACGCTACCAGCTGCTTCTAGCTGTGCATCTACATTTTTATTTGCTGTTTCAAAGTTTTTTTCAACAGCTTGGAATGGCTGAGCCAAACTTCCGGCGTGGAATACGCTTATTGTCTTAGGCTCAGATGTTGTACAACCTAAGGTTAAAGCTACCATTATTCCAATGAGGAATACTGCCGATATCTTAAGATATGTTTTTCTTTTATTCAAAATATCACCTCGTTATGATTAAATAAAGATAACGTTTTATAAATATTACGAATTATTATTCATATTGAGCAATAATTCGGCTTTTAGATTTTAGAATATTTAATTATTCTTCTATAGAGATTATGTTTACGGGGCAAGCACTTTCTGCAGATTTTGCACATTGAGTCATATTTTGGCTTATTTCCCCTTCAAATTCACTGTCTAATTGGAATTCTTCTGCAATAGTTGCATTTCCATCAGAATCAGGAACAAATACTTCGGGACATTCTTTGAAACAAACTCCGCATTTGGTACATCCTTCAGCAATTAATATCTTCATTTAATCACGATATGATTTAATGAACATAACGCTTAAAAGGTTTTCCAGGCTACCCCACAAAATTTATATAGACGCTTAATATAATAAAATATAGAGTTAACGGATAGTGAATTGATGGACATTGAAGGCGGAAGTTTCACACTGTGGGAAGAGTTCTATAATGCTTCTATTAGATTATTAAAGATGGAAAAGTATTCAGAAGCAAAAAGACTTGCAAAAAAATCATTAAATGAAGCTATTGACGTATACGGAGCATCTCACTCAACTTCAGGCATGAGTCTATTCTTACTTGGCCTAATTTCACAGTTCCAAGCCGATTTTCCCGAAGCAGAAACATTCTATGAGAAGGCTCTTTCTATATTTGAAAAAGTCTTTTCTTCTAAGGATATAGTTGTTTTAAATGTATTACAGAATCTTGCGTTTGTTTACCAGTCTCAGGGCAAATATCCTGAAGCAGAACAGCTTTACAAAAGAGTATTAAGAATTAAAGAGGATGATTATGGGAAAGAAAATTGTCAGATAATATCGATACTATGCTCTCTTGCTAATCTCTTAAAAGAAATGAAAAAATTCGGCGAAGCTGAAGAGCTCTACACTAGAGCACTCCAAATCCTAATACACGAGTATGGCCCAGATCACCCTCAAATCGGAGATATTTATATTAATCTTCACAACATATACTCTATTCTTAATAAAAGAGAGGAAGACAAGCAACTTTACAATTTCTTAAAAAAGCACTCTGACTATTTCTAGTTATATTTTCAAATATACTTATAAAAAATGTCTTAAAAATAATTTCATGAAAAAAATATGTTATACTCCAATTGGAATTGTACATTCTGAATTTAAGGAGAAGACTAACGTTCCAATTCAGTCTGTGTTTTCTAATAACAAAGGTATAATTGAAATATTCCCTGAATTTTCAGAAGGGCTTAAAGATCTAGATGGATTTTCACATATTTTCTTGATTTATCATTTTCATCTTTCAAAAGGATTTTCATTAAAAGTAAAGCCTTTTCTTGATGATGTGGAAAGAGGAATCTTTTCAACTAGAGCGCCTAAAAGACCGAACAGTATCGGATTATCAATACTTGCCGTTGAGAGAGTAGAGAATAATATGATATATGTTTCAGACATAGATATTATTGATAAAACGCCGGTGCTAGATATCAAACCGTTTGTATCGCATTTCGATCAAAGATCTGCTGTAAATAATGGTTGGTTTCCTAATAAAATTGACAAAAACGAATGCATTTCTGACGATAGATTCTCTTTTTAGATATGAAGTAATTCTCTATCTTTTGTACCTACACATTTATTAAGAAATCATAAAAATTTAACATAATGAAAGTAGGGGAATTTGAATTTAACTTAAGAGAACTCGCCGGATCAATGGGTGACTTTGGAACACTCTTACCTTTGGCTATAGGTTATATTGTTGTAAATGGCCTTAATCCTGCAGGATTTCTTATCATGATGGGCATTGTCAATATTTTTTTGGGATTAGTTTACAAACTTCCTATGCCGTTACAACCAAAAAAAACTGTTGCAACGGTTGCAATTGCTCAAGGATGGACACCCTCTCTAATTTACTCTACTGGATTTGGATTGGGCATTGTATGGCTATTTCTTTATTTTACAAATCTAATCCAAAAAATAGTGAAGTATACCCCTAAATCCGTTACCCGGGGAATTACCCTCGCCTTGGGATTTACTCTTTTTTTAACAGGATTTGAATTCTTTAAAACTGATATTTTGATTGGAATTATGGCTCTTTTGATAATATTAGTTTTTAGAAAAAATACTAAACTTCCAGCAGCAATTCTTTTATTTTTGTTTGGATTTGCTTTAATTGTTTTTAAAGGGGAGCTTCTGGGCATTATTGATATAGGATTTACACTTCCACCTATCACTACAGTGTCACTCAAAGATATCTATAGGGGGATGATTTTAGTTGGAATCGCCCAAATTCCCCTTACTTTGACAAATGCTGTTATAGCAGTCACTGCATTACTTAGGGATTATTTCCCAGAGAAACCAGTATCTGAGAGGAAATTATTGCTTAACATGGGAATTGTCAATACAATAGTTCCATTTTTTGGAGGGTTCCCAATGTGCCACGGAGCAGGAGGACTCGCCGGCCAGTATACTTTTGGTGCAAGAACCGGAGGTGCAAATATTTTAGAGGGCTCAATTGAAATTTGCTTGGGCTTATTTTTATCAAAATCAATTCTAAATTTATTTACCGTATTTCCTATGAGCATAGTAGGGGCAATGCTGTTTTACGTATCTTATGAGCTTGCTAAGTTGACTCGGGACATTAAATCTAATTCTGAAATATTTGTAATGATACTAACAGCAGTTGTTTCTGTAATTTCAAATATGGCGATAGGATTTTTATTGGGAATTATCGCCTTTAATTTAATTAAAAAATTAAGTCCATAAACTATTTTAATTTTTTATTTTTTTAATTATCAAATATATTTCTGATATAATATATGTTTTTACAAAATAACAATAACTTTTATAAGGTTATGATTTAGAAAGCATATCGGTGATATCTTGAAAAAAATAGTACCATTTTTAGTATGTTCTCTATTGGTATTATCATTGTTCGCCGGATGTATCGGACAGGGTACAGATACGAAGACAGTGACAGAAGATACGAGAACTATAGTCGATATGGCTGGAAGAACTGTAACTATCCCAAAAAATATTGAGAGGGTTGCTATTTTTGGTGGGCCAATCGGACAGGTTCCATATATATTGGGCGTTGAAGATAAACTATGCGCAGTATCTAAGGGGCATAAAACATCGGCTTTGCTTGCAGCAATGGATCCGAGAATAACGACACTCCCTGCACCAAGAACCGTAAACGGGGTCATAAATATTGAAGAGTTATTAGCTTCTAACCCCCAATTCGTCCTTGCAGGTGACATAGACGGAGAAATAGTTACTAAAAATACAAATATACCAGTTGTTCAATTTTTTGCCACTTCCGATGGTAACTTTGCCCAGACAAAAAGAGAAGTTACTTTCGTAGGGGAGATCTTTGAAAGACCCGAAAAGGCAAAGAAATTCTGTGACTATCTAGACAACACACTTAAATTCTTAGATGAAAGATTAGCCGATTTACCTGAGGAAGAAAGATTAGTTGTATTTAATGGATTTGATAGCAATCATTTAGTTACATATGGTACTGGCTCATACATGGAAGAGAGAATTGAAGCAGCTGGATGTCTAAACGCAGCAAGTGATGTATCCACAGCGGGCAAAAAAGAAGGAATACACGCAGGATTAGACCAGGTTTCAATGGAACAGTTGATAGCTTGGAATCCGGATATAGTTGTAATTGATTTCGGAACACCTGAAGATCTATATAACGATCCAAAATGGGCAAAAGTCTCTGCAATTCAGAACAAAAAAGTCTACAGGCTACCAAGCGCAGTTTTCATATGGAACAGACCTTCTGCAGAATCAGCTGTTTTACACCCCCTATGGTTAGCTACAATTGCACACCCTGACAGATTCCAAGATGTTAACATCAGAACAGAAATTAAAAAATTCTACCGCGAAATATTTGAATATGAACTGAGTGAAGAACAAGTCGATAAAATATTGGCTGGAGAATATGCAACTGCTGTTGGTGGCTTAAGCGGTGGCTATTCAGGTGGTCAACAACAGGGCGGACAGAAAGACGGTAATAAAAGTAAATAAAAATAAAATTTAATTTTTTTATTTTTTGGGGTGTTAATTTGAGTGAACATTCAACCGAGAAAATTTTAATTAAAACTTTAGATATTTTAGATAATTTGTATCAAGAAAATAAGATCGAAAGGCCTAGAATAAAAAAAATAATTTTAAAACAAGAGTGGAATGTACTTCTTGGAACAAATAATCTATGTGGAATGGTAATTAATTTTACTGGGATTCACGCAGTACACGGCGAACAAAAACTTAGAGATAGACTAGATTCAATAAAAAAACTAATAGGTAAAGACCTATTTGATGTAGCTTCAGATTACATTTCTTCTAATGATATTCAGGAGAGATCTCTAGCCGTCGGCTCAATTAGCTGTATATCTCAGCCTTTCTTATCCTCTACTCAGATAAAAAAAAGAGGATTCACCGAATGCAAAGATATAATGGATATGCTAAAACCAACTGACACAGTTGCAATTGTTGGATATGGGGGTTTTGTGAGAAAAATGCTAGGCAAATGCAAAGAGATTCATGTAACTGAAATGAGGCCAAGAGAGAGATTTGAATCTGTTATCATTGGAGAAAATGTTGAGTTTGGGCCCAAGGAGATTTACATCCACACTGAAAAAGAGAATAAAAAAGTTTTGTCTAACTCTGATATAGTCATGATTACCGCATCTACACTAGTTAATGGAACCTTTGATGAAGTAATAGATTATTCAAAAAATGCCAGGATACGGGGATTGTACGGGCCAAGTGGGTCTATAATTCCAGATGTACTCTTTGAGAATGGATTAAATTATCAGAGAGCTTTTGAGATAACAAACACTTCTAAATTTGAGTATGATTCTATAAACGATAATTCTTTAGAAGTTGCCCTAAAAGAAAGCCAAACTTTACATTGCATAAGTCCTAAGTTGATTTAAATGTCAGTCAGAACAAAAGAATCCAAATTATTAAGAAAAAAAATATTCTCAAATTCCATTAATATTTTTCTACTACTATTGCCTTTTGTTATATTGATATTCTCAATGTTTGTAGGAAGATACATTATTTCTCCTATTGTAGTTATCAAAATATTCCTTTCAAAGATTATTTACATCGAACCAACCTGGCATCCAACTATGGAGAGTGTCATATTTGACGTTAGACTTCCTAGGGCTCTTGCTACGATGCTTGTTGGAGCCGGGCTTTCTGTTTCAGGAGCTTCTTTTCAAGGACTTTTCAAGAATCCATTAGTTTCCCCTCAAATATTGGGAGTTTCAGCAGGAGCCGGATTTGGTGCAGCTATAGCTTTACTTCTTTTAAATAAACTGATTTTGGTACAAATATGTGCTTTTGCAGGAGGAATTATTGCAGTTGCATTTACTTACAAAGTTAGTAAAATATACAAAACAACTCCGTTACTAATGCTTGTGTTATCAGGAATGGTCACAGCGGCCTTATTTTCTGCATTAACTTCTCTAATAAAATATGTTGCCGATCCTTTGAATAAATTACCTGCCATTGTTTTTTGGTTGATGGGATCTTTTAATGCGGTCTCTAAAAGTGATATAATATTCCTTGGGCCATTTATAATAATAGGATTAACAATATTAATTTTAATACGATGGAGAATAAACGTATTGTCTTTAGGTGAAGAAGAGGCTCGTTCAATGGGCATAAATACAGAACAACTAAAATTTATTATTATCTCTAGTGCAACAATAATAACTGCTGCTTGTGTGTGTATGAGCGGGATTATAGGGTGGGTAGGATTAGTAATACCTCATGTCGGGAGGATATTAGTTGGGCCCGATCATAAAAAACTTATACCGGTTTCATTAATCCTAGGGGCATCTTATTTACTCATTGTAGATGACATTGCAAGGTCTGTTATTTCAACTGAAATACCGATTGGGATACTTACTGCAATTTTAGGAGCACCATTTTTCGCTTATTTAATTAGAAAATCTAAATCGGGGTGGAATTATTGAAATCGATACTCCAAATGAAAAAAGGTGGTTTTAGCTACATTGATGGCACTTACATATTTCAGGATATAGATTTCTCTTTAAAAAAAGGTGAAGTATTGTGTCTCTTAGGCCCTAACGGTACGGGTAAATCAACATTGATAAAATGCATTACTAAGATTTTATCTTTAGATGAGGGAACTATTTTATTTGACGGGGTGGATATATCAGAACTTTCTACTGAAGAAATAGCAAGAAAGGTTGGATATGTACCACAATCACATTCTTCCGCTTTCCCATATTCAGTAAAAGATTTAATCGTCATGGGAAGGGCCCCACATTTAAGTTTGTTTTCTATTCCTTCCCATAAAGATTATGATTTAGTTTATGAATCAATGGAAACGGTAGGAATTTCCCATCTTGCAGATAGGCCTTGCACGGAATTAAGTGGTGGTGAGCAGAGGCTGGTGCTTATAGCAAGGGTATTGACACAACAGCCCGACATTCTATTATTGGATGAGCCTACTTCCCACTTAGACATTGGTAATCAAGTAAGGCTTCTTAGGTTAATCAATGACCTTGCAAAAACGGGACTTAGCATAATAATGTCTTCACATTTTCCTGATCATGCCTTTATTTCTTCTCAGAAAGTGGCACTAATGAAAGAGGGAAAACTTGTTGGCTTAGGGTCGCCTGAAGATACAATCAATGAAGAAAATCTCAAAAAAGTATACGGAATAGATGTAAAAATAAAAGCAATTGAAGAAGGTATCAATAGAAAAATATGCATACCACTTATTTAATTTTCTCTTTATACCCAATTTAAAAAAACTTTAAATACTTAAAATTTCAATTTAGTTATTGGTGATAAAATGGCTATTAGCGCAAGAAATAGTATGGAAGGAGTTATTAAAGAAATAAAAAAGGGAGAAGTTGCTGCTACAGTTAAAGTAGAGATTACAAAACCATCCTTAATTACTTCCATGATTACAAGAGAAGCAGTAGACTCTTTAGGATTAAAAGAAGGGCAAAAAGTTAAGGTCGTAATTAAGTCAACTGAAGTAATGATAGCTTTAGATGAATAATTTTATTTCATTTTTTTCTAAAGAAAGTAATTAGTTACCGATAATTATATAAACTTCTTACTTAAAAATTATCTGAGGTTTTATAATGAAAAAAATATCAGTGGCAATGATTTCGTTGGTTTTACTAGTAAGTATACTTGGAATCAATTCTGTTTTTGGCTGCTGCGTTAAAGATTTTTATGCTACTAATGATACTGTACACGTAGGCCAATTCATTACAATTGTTTCCGTTGATTATACTCCTGGCTCATGTACCGTAGATCCTTCACACATAATAGTACAAAATGGAGATGAAACAAATTCTGATAAGGCGATTTTAGTTAGTTCTAGATGTGACCCCGGAACAGGAACACTTACAGTAACATATAGGGCAGTAAAACAAGGAGACGTATATTTTAAATATGCTGGTTGCCAAAAACCCTTAGTCAAAATACTTCCAAAACCACATCCAATGTTCTCTTTTATGAAAATACTCGGATTAGGAAAATCCGATTAAATTTTATTTTTAATATAAAATTTAAAGAAATAAAGACACATAGAGTAACATAAATACTATGAAAGTTCCGATAACTGATCCTAGGTGCAGCTGTGTTGGTGATATCTTATTCTTTTCTCTCAATTCATTTAAGAAAAATTGCATTCCTGGTAGTGATAGGGTCAATCCCCATGAAAGATATCTGAAGTTTGTGGTATTCATATTTGATTTCTGTTGCTCCTCTTTGGATTTAATAAGCTCATCCTTTAAGTCTTTGAGGTCCCAGTTTAATTCTTCATTTTTGACTCTGTAACTTTCAACTGCTCTCTGCATTTCAATTATATTTTCTGTCAACTTTGCATTTTCTTGTGTCAGTTTAGTAATCTCATTTTTAAGAGAGTCTATTGAGCCCCCGTAATCTTCTTCTTGGTAGAACACGGAATAGAAGTTTTTTTCTAATCCAGAGATAACTGTTGAGTAGAAGAATCTACCCCCCTGAAGTCTCCATCCTGTTGAGTCAAATGGCTTGTAACCACTTGGCAGTGTTATCTTAATTGTAGCTAGATCGTCTGGGCCTAATTCTGAATTTATTAAATAGTCGAATGAGTTTAAGATACTTGGAGTGAGATTGAATATGGATTGTGTATTAATAACATAGATTATGTTAAATTGATAATCTGAGAGTCCTTTTTTTCCTTCAGGGTCAATTGTAAATTTAGTGTTAGTTGAGTTCTCGTCAAGTGTAACGATTAGTTTGTTCCATGTTGAATTAGAGTCTTTGTAGCTCAAGTCTATGTTGGCTATGATATTTTTTGGAATACTGTTTTCAAAAGTTAGTTTACCTTGTGCATCTGAAAGTATTATTTGATGTGTTAGATAGGTATAATCTTGATCTATATTGACATCTGTCAAAATATTCATCTGAGCAAATGAACCTATGTCAGTATCATCTGATGTAACGCTAAAAGAATAGAGAAAACTATCCGCTTTAACGTCTGATTGATTAATTATAAATGCTCCGATAATAAACAACAGCACATAAATTTTCAATTTTCTTGACATTTTTCTCACCCTTAAATTTGATAGACTATAAAAACTTTAAATTGCTTTTGATTTTATACATATCATAAAATAAGATATTAAGTTATGAATAATATATACAATATCAAGAAAATTACAAATGTTCCAACAACTGAACTTATCAATAGTTGTGTTGAAGTTATGACTGATTTAGTCCTAAGTTCTGCAAAGAAAAGCAATAGTATTGGAAGTAATATTGTAAGCCCCCATGAAAATTGCCAGAAGTTGTTTGAAATTCTTTCGGATACTTTTCTTTCTTCATCCGCTTTTAGAAGTCTCTCGGTAAGATTTTCTATTTCAGATGAAAGATTTTGATTTTCTACCTTGTAACTATCGACACTTTTTTGGAGTTCTAATATAGTTTCTGATAACTTTAAATTATCCTGCCTTAAATTAGCTATTTCCTGTTTTAAAGATTCCAAAGAGTCAGAGTAATCATTGTCTGTGTTAAATATTGTATAAAAACTCCCGGAAGTCTTGGAGATTTGTGCAGAATATACAAATCTTTCATCTTGGACTCTCCATCCTGAATTATTAAGTGGTTCAAATCCCTTAGGCAGAGTCAAATTTATACTTGCTATATCTGCCTCGCCTAGTTTTGTTATTAAAAAGTATTCAAATGATAAGAGGGTGTTAGGTTTAAGAGTAAAAATTGAAGAAGTGTTTATTTTATAATTTAACGTAAAGTGGTAGCCATCTACACCTTTTTTTCCTTCAGTATCCAGAGAAAATCTTGCATTTGCCACTTCGGGATCTAGAGTAATTCCGACTTCTTTCCAGCTGGAATTAGCATCCTGATACATAACAGTAGTCTGAGTTATAATTGACTTTGGAATAGATGTATTGAATACAATAGTTTGAGGGGCCTCTGATAAATATATTTGATTGTTAATAGTTGTGTATTGGTTCGATATGTCTACATCAGATTGCATTTCGATTTTTCCAAAAGGCACCATATCAGTCGATTTGGGCGAAAAGTCAAATGAATATACAAATCCTTCGGCATCTGCATTAGGTATACTAATTATTAATGATCCTACAATCATACATAATATAAAAATTATTGATTTACTATACGTAATTTACACTCTCCGGTGCCTTAAGGATTAGGGCCAATATAAAAATCTTTTGCCTTTACTTTTAAGATATCCTTTTAAAGATATAATAAAATATAGTATTTATGGCAACTTTAGACGATGTACTACATGTCATCTCAACAGACGATGAAAAAGCAAAAATTGTTGCCATGGAACTTGCAAATGATAATGGAAGGCGTATTATTGACGCTTTTTTTATTGAACCTCAATCGGCTGGTGATTTAGCAAAAAAGTTAGACCTTCCAATGCCCACTGTTATGTTTCACATAGAACGATTGATGGAAATAGGTATCATAGGTGTAGTTGACACAAAACTTTCAAGAAAATTTAAAGATATTAAGTATTATGGGCCCAAAAAAACAGCCATTTTGATAGTTCCTTCTCAAAAGGAGGAAACTGTAAGAAGTCTATCCACTAGTCTTAAAACATCTTACATTCCTGCGCCAACTGCTTTGTTAGCGATGTTTTTAGTTGTAATTCTGGGTATAGGATTTAGTGCGCCGGGGATTTTCCAATCCTTACAATCAAATCAGCCCAAAATGATGTCTGAAGGATTAGGTGGCAGTCAAGAAATAAGAGAAATGGATTACGGTGAAAAAGAGATAGCTCCAGTTGCATATACTGCGACTCAATCCAATCTTCTCTCGCCTCTAATATACATAATTATTGGCGGTGCAGCTTCGTTATTATTAATACTAGTATTATTAAGAATAAAGGGTAGATGATTTGAGAGTAGGAATAATTTCTCGAACAGATAGGGAAAAAGCATTAGATATTTCTAAAGAGATATCGGATATCTTGAAAGAAAAGCATGAAGTCTATTTTGATGAAATTTTAAACAAGTACTTTCCCGATAGTAATTATTCAAAAAAAGCAGGAGATATAGATTTTTTGATATCTGTTGGGGGGGACGGTACAATATTAAAATCAGTGAGGCGATATCGGGATACTCCAATATTAGGGGTAAACGTTGGAACAATTGGATACTTAAGCGAGATAAATCCTGATGAAATAAGTTCTATACCCATAATACTAGAAAATCACAAGATTGAAGAGCGCGCTATGATTTCATGTAAAATTGGAAATAAAACAGTAGAGGCACTCAATGATATTGTAATAAGAACAGAAGTTGCCACAAGAGTTTCCCAAGTCAGAGTTGAGATTTCTGACCAAGAATATATTGTCTCAGGCGATGGAGTGATCATCACAACTCCCACGGGTTCCACAGCATATTCATATTCTGCGGGGGGGCCAATAATAAAGACAAATTCCCAGGAATTTGGCATTACTCCGATTTGTCCCCTTTATCGTAAAGCCAGCCCAATAGTATATCCAGACCATGAAAATGTTAGCGTGACTGCATTAGATAGACCTTGTACTATTGTAGCAGATGGCTTTCCCCAAGGCACAATGAAACCTGGTGATAAGATAGAAATCAAAAAGAGCACCCTTAAAGCTAGATTTGTAAAGAAGTGAATTTAGTGAAGTTTGTCCTTGACTCTTCAGCTTTTATCGGTGGATTTTTACCAGAAGAGGATGAGTATTTCACTGTTCATGAAGTAATTGGTGAAATTGAAGATGATCAATCTAAAGAAAGATTCTCTTATTTTTTAAGTTCTGGGAAGATAACGATAAAAGAGCCTAATTCAGAGCTAGTGAGAGAAGTAACCAAAAATGCCCAAGCAACTGGAGATAAATTGTCTTTAACTGATATTAAACTAATTGCGCTTGCAATTGAGTTGGATTCATTTATTATCTCAGAGGATTATGGGATACAAAATGTTTCTTCTACAATGAATGTTAAATCCAAATCAATTAGGGAATCTGGGATAAAAAAAATAATTAATTGGGAATATTATTGCATGGGCTGCAGAAAAATATATTCAAAAGATAAAAAAACCTGTCAAGACTGCGGAAGTATAATAAAAAGGCGCCCTAAATTTAAAAAGCATTGATTATACCTAGTAATTTGTTTAGATTTTGTAATATCCTATAACCATTAAACTTATATTTAGGAACCCTTAATATTGTTAGTATGGTCAACACTACTGATACTGAAGAAGATTATCTGAAAGCTATATTAAATATTACAGAAGGCAAAGGTTTCGCAAGGACTAAAGATGTAGCTAAGGCTTTAGGGGTAAGACCTGCAACTACAGTTGAAATGCTAAAAAAACTAGAAGAAAAAGGACTCATAAAAAGAGAACATTATGGGCCAACAGTTTTAACTGAAAAAGGAACAAAAATAGCAACGTTTACACTGAAAAAACATAAAATGCTTCTTGATTTCTTTAAGATGATACTTGTACCGGAAGAAGAAGCTGAGAAAGATGCATGCGATATGGAGCACAACCTAAGCAAAGCAACTAATGAGCAGTTGATTAAGTTCATGGCTTTCTTATCTCATGAAGGATTCTTTGAGATATGGGAAAAAAAATTCAAAGATTTTTCAACAAATGGCAAATTCAAACCCCTCAAAATCTCTGAAGACGAGTATTATTACGATTTAGCATCCCAGAACATGAAATAATTTTCAGATAAGAAATAAACTATTTAAAAAGAGAAATAATAGCTAATTCATGATAGTTCTTGGAATAGAGGGTACAGCACATACTCTTGGAGTTGGGATAGTATCTGAAGAATCTGTACTTTCAAATGTCACTAATTCTTACTGCTCAGATGGAGGAATACATCCAAGAGAAGCAGCAGATCACCATGCCAGTGTGATAGGCAGCGTTATGGAGAAGTCTTTATCCGAAGCAGGCATTAAAAAAGATGATATTGATTTAATCTCTTTTTCAATGGGACCTGGCCTTGGGCCATGTCTTAGAATTGTTGCAAGTGCCGCAAGATCTCTTTCTATCAATCTTAACGTTCCTGTAATTGGGGTAAATCACTGCGTTGCCCATGTTGAAATCGGTAGATTTACTACTGGTGCAAAGGATCCTGTTACTCTTTATGTTTCAGGAGGCAATACTCAAATACTGGCATATGCAGAAGGTAAATATAGGGTATTTGGGGAGACTCTTGATGTTGGAATAGGCAACATGCAGGATACTTTTGGCAGAGAGCTAGGGATAGGTTTTCCATGCGGGAAACAAATTGATGAACTTACTTCCAAGGGGGAGAATTATTTACAATTACCTTACACAATTAAAGGCATGGATTTCTCATTTTCAGGACTTTTAACAGAGTCTATTAAAAAATTAAAAACTCACACTCAAGAAGATGTCACGTTTTCACTTATGGAAACTGCATATTCACTTGTAGTCGAAGCATCTGAAAGGGCAATGTCACATACTGAAAAAAATGAACTATTACTGACCGGAGGAGTTGCATCTTCAAAAAGATTGAAAGAGATGTGCAACACTATGTGTGTTGAAAGAGGGGCTAAACTTTTTGTTCCACCTCCGGCCTTATGTAGGGACAACGGAGCAATGATAGCGTATCAAGGTCTTCTGGAACACATAAATGGCAAGAGAATGGAAATCGAAGATACGATAATAAAGCAAAAATGGAGAACTGACGAGGTGGAAGTTAATTGGATACAGAGTATATAAAAAAAGCTGCAGGAATTATAATGCATGGGGGGGTTATTGTATATCCAACTGACACCTGTTATGGCATAGGGTGTGACGCTACTAATCCGATGGCAATTGAGAAAATATTTAGGATAAAAGGGAGAGAAAAAGATAAACCACTTCCATTGATAGCTTCTTCCATTGAGATGATTGAAAAATATGTTTTTGTGGAAGATCGGGCAATTAAATTATTCAAAGCTTTTCCTGGGATATCCATAGCCCTTAAAAAAAGGGGAAATGATATACCTGACATCGTAAACAAAGAAAAACTTGCCTTTAGGATACCATCAAACGAGATCTCAAGACGATTAGCAGAATTTTCAGATAAACCCATTATATCAACAAGTGCAAATAAGTCTGGAGATCCATCACCTTATTCTATAGCTGAGGTAAAATCAAGCCTCAAAGATTATTTAAAAGAAATTGATTTATTCATTGACGGCGGAGTC
>LNGC01000019.1 GCA_001587715.1 Candidatus Methanofastidiosum methylothiophilum
GTTGTTTCGAAGTTATCCTTAGCTGCTGTAGTATCAGAAATAACCACATCAAATAAACGCTTGTAATGCGGCATAGAAATAATATCACGAATAATCGATGTCTGTTTAGCAGCTAAATTATGTGAGTAAGATACATATATAAAATTAGAGTCTGGATAATGAGCTAATGACCAAGCGACAAAATGTATCATTAATTCTGTCTTAGAGTAACGGGGCGGTATATTAATCTTAAGCCTTGTTGTATCTCCATAAAATACCTTTGTCAGTGATCGGCATATACTTATTACATGAGCTTCTCTACCATCCGGTTTAGATACAATGAAATCCCTTCCTGTTCTTAGTCTAAAAAAAAACTGTGTAAAAAATAACAATGACCCTAGTAGTTTTGATCTTAATTCTATAGCGTCATAATCGATCATTTTTTATTTTAACTCGCTTCATTATTCGATTGCAAAACGATAAAACCATATTGAAAAAAAAATTATCATCAAAACACCTGCAAATATATATATTAACTCCTTAATTCCAATTCCTTCGCATGGAATATAAACAATCGTCGTTAACAACCAAAATCCATAAAAATAAATAGCACAGGGAATCCAAATTAATTTTGATAATTTTTTAATATTCATGTCTATTTTTCTCTATTTTAATATTCACGTTTATTTTTCTCTAATAATTCTTGCGCCAACCTCTTTGCCTCTTCCATTTCAACATCTACCCCAACATTAACATTTACGTGTTTCTCTGCGCTGTAATGACCTTGCATCTTATTAGCTTCAGCTATTGCGCTAATGGCTACCATTGGCGCCATGTCCTTTATCTTCTTTGCCTTATCCGGTACCGCTACTAGCGCTATCTGCTTAAGCTTCTTTAGCTTGGCGTCATATTCCCAACCTATGCGTCTAGCCGCTTTCTCTCGTTCCCTAGTTAGATATTCTTTTGCTGGTGCCTTTTTCAATATACGATTAGCTGCTGCTAGCGCGTTGCCTTCTTTCCACCCAGCCAATACAGCAGCTTGCTTCTTATTCCCCGTTGCTAAATATTCGTTCACAAAAGTTATTTCCCGTTGATTTAGTCTCATCCCTAACGATGCGAAATATTCCGGCATAATACCAGCGGCACGTTTAGTGAAATGCGTTATAGCCATTAACTATTCCTTTATTTTTTTCCATTGACTGCCTATAGCGCGCCCAGGACGTCTTTTTACATCAACAGCTTCTAACTCCGCAGGTTTTACCTCTACTGTTTCTATTGCAGTTGGCGTAACCTCTATAGGCTTAACCTCTGCCGCAACTGTTACCGCATCATCTTTAACTTCTATGCTACCAACACCTTTGCATTCGCTACATGTCTCTTCCATGAAACCGAAACCTATAAGTTTTTTACGTCCAAGACAACAAGGACAACGTTTAATCTCACCCATTATCGAGCCTCTTTAGTTAATATAATTTTGCTATCGCCCTGCTTATCTACTTCATGCCCTAAACATTCACCAAACTTCATGAGATAGTCTATTATTTCCCTTGCTGTACGCTGCCATATAATGCGCTCCATGCTGTTATTAGGTAAATTATCCCAACCGTCTTCAAATTGCGAGTTATAGCCTATTTTAGCTATATCCCGTATCATTTCGTTAATGATCTTTGTTTGTTCGTCTGCCATTATTTAACCTTCTTAACTTTTTTAGGTAGCTTTAGTCCTTTGCTTTCTTCATTCCAATGATTGACGTTAACACCTTGTTTTTCTAGCTTCTTGCGGTTAGCGTTAAAGTACTTCTCTTGCGCTTTAGATTTATATGGCATATATCACCTATTATTATGTAGTGGTTGCGATGCTACGAATTGCACGTAGATCTATAGATTATGACTCTATAATGTTACTGTTACACTACATCGCTAAAAATTTATTTCATTTTCTTTAACGTTTTAGCTAATCTTGCACGCTGACCAAGCTTGCCACCTGCTTTAGATGCTTTATCAAGTTTAGCTGCTGGTATCCTCTTATCTGCCGGCACACCTAATTGCTTGTGCAATGCACCAGGTTTTTTGATTGCATTAGCAATCCAATTTTTAGTTTTAGCCATTATTATTTACCTTTCTTTAGTTTACTTTCCATCTTCTTTAGAGCTGGATAGTATTTACTCTTACCGTTTTTCTTTCCAAATTCGTCATCATGATTGCCTCCAATGATCTTAGCTACTTTACGTTGTGGGGTATGCTCCATTTCTACATCTACACCTTGTTTGCTCGGCTTAGTCTTTGGTTTGTACAACTTAGCATTCTTGATTGTGATTGTCTTTTTCATATAACTATTTAACCCTTTGTTATTTATCACTAATTTTAAAATTAATCATCCGATACACATCCTTGCCACCGAAAGCATCAGCGTAAGACAGCGGTGTTACACTTTCATACTGTGCGAGCAACGATTTAAGCTCTTCAATTCTTTTCCTGTCTGTATCTGTTACATAACGCTTTTCTAATACTTCTAAATTTTTCAACTCATCTCGATAATGCTCTAACACAGATTTTATTTCTGAGTTTGGACTAAATACCTTGCCATATATTTTATCTGCATTATTTGCAAATGCATCGTCAAATTCATCATTAGTTATCTCTTTGCTGATTAGCAAAAAAAGCAAATCAGGATAGGTTATCGGGTATGCAATTTTAAATGTTGGCAACTTAATTCTCCAAATGTTAGATAACACTAAGAATTTTATCATGTATAATGCAATGATGCAATAATCACACTTGCTCACAAACAGTGATATTTTATATACATTGGATAATCTGCTATTTGGTTCAGTCAATCGGCTTTAGATTTTAGAGTCGAGTTGTTTTTAGAGCAACAGCCAGGAAAAGAAAAAAATAGGGTTTTGACCCTATAAAAAAAAGAAAAGGATGTGGATTCTCGAGGTGTTTTATGTATATGTTTTTCAGCACAGGAGTGCTTTAATCCTTGGGTGTGCAAGGAAGCACCCCAAATACCATATTTTTGACAATATAGCAAAATATATTTTGTAAGTCATTGATTATATTAGTGACTAAATAAGTTATCCACAGGCATAACCCCGGTAATAAAAAATACCGGGGTTATTAAAAATATAGAAAGTCAGATCATTTTACGCAATAAATTTTATCAAAAAAAATAATCAAAATAATACTTGACATATATGCAATGAGTATGCAATAATGCACTTGTAAGTATGTGATGTAACTTGCAGCACTGACTAGCAAAGTGTAACAGTCGCTAGAGAGTAACGACTTAATCGTAGCAGAAAAATAGTGGTAAATTTCGAGATATTTTAGTAAAAAAAATCAGGAGATAAAGAAAATGAACGCAGATAAACAATTAATGCTTGATTTTATCGACACCAAAGAATTCAGGGAGTACGCGCGTTATAGATTGGATCACTATAGGAAAAATATCGATGAAAGAGGCGTAACGCTGGAAAGACGTATAAAAATAAACTTAGAAGCATTAGACTACCGCAAATATTACGACATACAAACCAACGCAATATTACGCGCAATTATCAAAGGATTTTACAAAATAACAACAGGTAATTTCTACGAAAAAAAGATCACAAAAGACACGATGATTTTTGCAATAAATAACTTAACTTTTTAAATAAAATCAGGAGATGAAAAATGAATATATTAAATGACTTGCAACAAGCAGAAAAGTTTAAAATGCAAATAGCGGAAATGCTGAATATGCAAATCGATGAAATTACGATAAGAGCGGTTGATTACGCGGATTTTATCAATATTGATGTTGGCAAAAGTCAATATTATACAGTTGATATAACAAAGACGGGAAAGATAAAAAAAAATTCGTTGAGAATACATAATTAAACAAATCAGGAGATGAACAATGTTAAAATACACACAAGTTGGCAGTACTTATGAAAAAAGCGCAATCGATGAAGCAATCAAGAGAGTAAAATGGGTGCCATTTCAGACAGAAGTACCATTTGCACAGGGCGAATGTATAAAATTAGTTTGCAAAGAATGCAAAATACCACTTAGCAAAACACAAAGCTTTGACCTGCACGGTTGCATTAAAGATGGCGCGGAAACACACGGGTTTTACGCGCTTGACATACAGTTTGAAAATGGAAATGAAAAAATCTATATCGCTGATAGCGGCTTCGAATCGTGCATTGTGGCTTATGATTTTGAACCTACAGAAAAAACAGAAAAAGACGAGGCATAAAAATGGAACCGGATAAAGCGATAGAAAAACTTGAGCAGAAAAAAGAATGGCTTACACAACTGCTGGAACAACTAAAAAGCAAACAACAAAATAATGTGGGAAGTGGGAGTAAAGATGTTAGATTTTTTAGGCCAGTGTCGTTGCAACAACAAATAGAATCAGTCAAAAAAAGTATTGCAGACACAAGCGACAGCATAACAATAATCAACAAAATGGTGGGGTATAAAAAATGAAACTACTAACTAAATATGAAAACATACAAAGCACATTAACTAATACTATTATTTTAGGCTGTGTGTTTGGGGCATTAGTCTTTGGATGCGCATTGATAATCGCTACAAAAATATAATTAGAAAAAATAAGGATACGACTGTGAATATTATAAAAAAAATAAAGAAATTATTTAAACGAGACAAAAGACCAGACTTTATTAAAAAATATGATAAATACACAGATGATGAGCTAAAAATTATTGCGAGAAAAGAACGAGAAACTGCAAATATTGAAGTTGGAAAAGACGGTCGGGTATATCGATCGGGACCGGTGGGGGCAGCAGCTAGAGCCTTGGCATATAGAGGCATTCTCGAGTTTTAACATAGACAAAAAGCCGCTTGCGTGGGAACAAGCGGCTATAAAACAGGAGAACACTAAAAATGCGTAAAGAAACACAAACACAGTATATCACAAAGAAGTTGATATACAAACAATTGCGTAAAAAACTAATATACGCGAAACAGGCAATAGACCAAAATTATAGAGAAACAAAGCAATTTTACGGAGAACATGACGCAAAACGGATAAAAAACGAATTAATAATGTTATTTGATCTAACAAGATTAAGACAAGCAGCAATAAATGCTAGATACATGCAATTTTAACAACAAAAATAGGTGAAAACATGAAAATTATAAATACATTAATTGCAATAACTCTACTATCAATCATATTACAAGGCTGTGCCGCTGGATCTGCGACAGCTGGCTATGCAATGCGAGCAGGCACAGCAGATGAGCTTAAAGCAGAGGCGAGAGAATCTATTATCAAAGAGGCTGTAGAACGATGCGCGAGGCAAAGATGAACGATATTACAATAGGGTTAACATCAGCAATAGGCTATAGACATTATAAAAATTTTGCGGACGGTAAGAAACTAAGCTTCAAAGAAGCAATATTAGCTAAATGTTATGATTGCTCATGCGGTTATGTAGATGGCAAAATAGATTGCTGCATTGAGGATTGTCCGCTTTATCAATATGCTCCATACGGTAAATCCTGGGCTAATAGGGGAAAAAGAGAACTTACAGAAGCGCAACGAATAGTAATTAGCAAAACTGGGTTCAAAAAGAAAAACAACCAAGAGTAAAAATCGATTTTAAGATTTTTTTTGCATTATATCCTCCGCGCCACAAGAAAATAATCACTATACCCTCTACCTATGTAGGGGGTGCACGGTAAAGATTTAAATTTGAGCGGTTAAACGCCTTTTAGAGGATAAATATATGTCAGATATAACAATGTGCACATCAATTGATTGTCAGTTAGCTAAAAAATGCTATCGAAAGTTAGCTGAAAAGAATTTATATTATCAATCTTTTGCAGAATTCAAGCATGAAAACGATAAATGCGAAGGCTATATGCCAATAAATATCTACGACGATAAAATGGATAGCAGTAATTAATACGATTTGGCTATGATATCTTCCTCCTTTCTACTTTAATCTCACCATTTTCTATCCAAAACCAATATTCATACTTAGCTGCATCGTCTGGATCATACCAACCAGCATATTTAATCATCTTAGCCCAACCCCTAAGTTTGCCCAGGTCTTCCTTGATTTCTTCCCACGTTTCCGGCTCATCTGCAAAGAAACGCTCAAGGAATACGTAGTCACGCATTGGGATTTCTATCGGTCGAACCATTACCCACCTAGTTTTTCAAATGTTAATTGTTTTCCAATATTTAAACCATGTGTAAACCACGCTGTGGCAAACCAGGACGAGCTTTTTTCAATTTTGTTAGGCGTTTCAAAATTAATACGCTTATCGAAAAAAATTACTTCTACCCCATATTTTTTAAATAATTGTTGCCGCTTTTCAGTTTCAAAAGTGGTTAATGGTAAAAGTAATGCAAATGGCTTCTTTAAATTATAACATCGTTCTAAAAACTGTTGTTTATATTTAAACGGCGGATTAGTTACAATACAATCAAATTCCTTATAGTTGTTTTCATCAAGAAAATTATTGCCAGTTAAAATATCAGTTCCAACAACATTATAACCAAACTTTTGCATACCAAGGACTAAATTTCCTTTTCCTTCTGCGCATTCCCATATAGTCCAATCTTTTTTTAAATACGGCAATAATGGGAGCAAAGCTATTTCTGGAGTTTGGAAGTCATCGGGAGAACCATGTCTTAATGGTATTTTCATAAAAATATCCTCATTGGTCGAACCATTCTACAACCCTCCTGTTTTTTATTACGTTTGGTATTCTTTCTTTAACGCTGGATATATACTTATCCACGGCTTCTTTGCCTTCCTTTCTTGCCGCTTTATACTTGTACCATTCATCAACCCATATTTTATAGCATCCATCGCTATACACGCGCCTGATCTTTAATCCATCATCAAAATATTTACGTTCTTTGTTAAAAAATACTTCATCTTCCGCGCTAATCATAATCATCACCCATTAATAATTTTTCAACCAGATTATTGTAATTAGCCATGAACTCTCTTTTAACGTCCTTTTCTGTGGCTGTCTTTTTAAACCATCCATCCACGTTGTTATAGGCTTCTGTTGCCAATCTATCTTTGTTTATCAATGACCATGCCCTATCAGCAGGGACAATATCAAGAGCGGCTTTTCTGAACGCTTGAATAGTAATAAAATCACACGTGTATTTACATTTCTTAATAGCTTTTTCTATTTGATCGTCGCTTAAATCTTTGATAACAGTTTCCCACTCTAGCATACGACCCAGCAACTCTTGTGGTCCGGCTATGGTAGACGTCCAGCTAAAGCCAAATATGTCCGCAAATCGATTAAATAGCGGTTTTAGTCTAGGTTCGCGCTCGTTACATTTCTCTAAGGAATTTACAAACTGCTGCGTGATGCTCCGATGCGGTTTGTTTTCTACCAAATCGTTGACCATTGTTAGCCTCGTTTATTTTTATTGGTTTTTTTACAAAGTAATGCTTATATTCTGCATTTCTTCCGTAAAAATTTGTTATTTTATAGCAATATTCGCTAGTCCTGTTCATTGCAAAACATTCTTCCGCATAGTTTTTAGCGCATTCTAGCAAAGTAGATTCGCTAATATCTTTGCGTAACTTTTGCCACTTTCGCCAGGCGTCATCTTTGTCCTTCTCGTCACAGATTCCGTTATGATGCGGATAAATAGAAAAAGCTTCTTCAAATTCTGACGAATAATCAATAACAACTTCTTTTTTCTTTTTATCAGCAACCGTAGGTTGCGGTGTATGTGTTATTACCCTATCCTTACCTATACTATCCTCACCTAACTCTAACCTAACCTGTGTATCCATTTTGGATACATCTTGTATACATTTTGTATACATTCCGTTTTCTTGTAAAACAAGCTGTTTTTTCTCTTCCGAATACATTGTTTTCTGATAACGGTCACTTTGAATATAATTGTGTACCCTCCAGTCTTTAATTACACAAACTCCGCTTTGAAAAGGAATTAAATAATTTTTGCTACAAAGCAATTTAAAATCATCCGAAGTTGCGCCAGTTATTTTTGCTATCTTTTGCGGACTAGAAACAAATCCGTCATCGTCTGCCCTCATCGCAAGATCATAATAAAGCAATCTGGTGGTTGATGGCATATTCAAAAAATCATCAGTATCTACTATTTTTAAACTAAACATTCTACGCTGTGCCATTATTCATTTCCTCGAAATAAAATTTTATCGACGGCAATTTTATTTTTATTCCATAAACATTTTCAAGATAATAAATTTGTTTTTTTGTGAAATAAGGAGCGCCATTAGCTCCTTTGTCAAGATTTTTTTTAATTAAAAACTCCCTATATTCTTCAATAGTTTTTGTTCCTTTTGAACTATTACAACTCCTACATACGGGAGCCAGATTTTCAAAATCTCTAGTTCCTCCCTTAGACTTAGGCCAAATATGATCAATATTTAATTGGTCCCAATCAATTTTTTTTCCACAATAATAACAACAATGATTAGTTTTATTATAAACATTCATTCTTTTTGATGGAGATAAAATTTTAAATGGCTTTATTTCTTTTAAAAGAGGCTTTGTAATTACTTTGTAATTTTCATTCAAGATTTGTTTTATTTCATCTTGGTTAAGTAATAATTTTTGCATAAATTTTCTCCAATAAAAAACATTATTTATTTTTCTTTAATTCTTTTAAATAATTACATACATCATTTAAATCATTTATACCGTCAACTAAGTCGTAAAAGAAAATATAATAATTATCATCACCCATACCATCTCCAGCTGGACTATATGCAAGATGATTTTGAACATCTTCAAATTTTTCTTCTTCCAATAATTTAGCAATTATCTTTAATCTATCTATAGTTAATTGCTTTAAGTTAGAAAATTTTAAATCATTAATTTGTTTGTTAGTCACACCAAATTTTAATAAATAATCGCACACTTCTTTGTCAAAGATTTTATCACTCATAAATTTTCTCCAAAAAAAAAGCCATAATCAGAGGGGCGTATTTAGTGGTAGGACTGCAAACAAGACAGCAGCTCGCCCACTCTGATTATGGCTCGATCTTGTTTTATTATAGGGCTACCACACCCATTTTTTTTACATTATAGCATAATGCATTTAATTTTCAATATATTAAAATCCAAATAAACCTCCCCAAAAATTATTTCTATTCACATTTTCCCGGCACTCAGAATCGCGTAAACAATCTAATTCATATTTTATCATTACTTCAGCAACATTTTTCCCAGACGCAATACATTCAGCAAGACATAATCCCCTTAATATTGTTTTTTGATCTTTAAACCAATCATTTAATTGATCCTCAATCGTCATATTTTTGTATCTACTTATCATTTCACATAAAGTCTCACTCATAATACACCTATATTTGATGTTTAAATATTAAGCAAAAAGTTATTACCATCAATTGTTATACATTCATGCCCATGTATTTTCGTGGTCATCTCAACATTTTCTTTATATTATTAATTAATTCTTGCGCACCAAATACCCAGTAACCACCATTGGCAGCTCTTTTTCCTTCACATTCAATATAATACTTAGGATTGTTTTCAAAATCTTCTATAAGTTTGTTTATTTGCGCCAATTGCGTAGTCTTGCAACAATTATCACTTGATATTATGGCTTCTTCATTTGTATTAAATGTAGCAAGAACCATATCCCCATTGCTTAATAATTTATTACCAACAAATAAACCATTTTTTTCTAACTCTTCTAATTTTTCCATAATTTTTCGTCTCTCAAATTATATCTTCATAGCTTAACGCAAACCCTTTCTTCTTTGCTAACGCTATAATTTTGATTATGTTCTTCAAGTTTGGGTTAAAATGACCTTGCTCCCACCTGCTTAGTGTTGCCGTATTGCAACCGATCATCTTTGCAAATCGTTCTTGCGTCATCATAAACATAACTTCCCTTATGTTTTTAATTTTATTTATTTTCATGTTGTATCTTCCGTTGCTATTGTTTAATATGCAAACAATTATATAACATGTGCAATAAACATGCAAATAAATAAAAACAAATAATTGTTGACATTTGCTTTGCACATATGCTAACATGTGTTCAAGTTTGATTGATTAAGTTTTACAATTAATTCGTGGTATCAAACTTCCCGCGATTGCCGTGATGGCAGCCGAGCAGCGGCGGTAAGCAGTAAGTAACCAAGAATGATGTTTTTGCGGTTATTATTCGTAAAGTAAAAATTTTATTTGTAAACTAATTATAAATAGGAGATGGATAATGAATATAGAATATAAAGAACGCGATTTAAACCCACCGGATTTTGAGCCAATAAAAACTTTTGATGATCTGACCCCAGGCGATCAGCGAGAAATGTTGAACGTTCTATTCATGAACGACCAGAGCAATGCGCTTGTTGATATGCACGACACTGAACGTTTACACAACGTAGCAGCGGCTATCCATAAAGCCTGGCAGTTTAAACATGGGGTGAGAAGTTGTAACGATACTTTTGAGCACTTAGACTTACTCGATGACATATTAACCGAGTGGGACAAGGCGTTATCTTATGTTTTAGAACGCTCGATAAATAACGAGTTGAAATATATTCATGAATGCAAGCTAAGCGGTTTTAGTGGAGAGTAAATATGACAACTATTATGCCAATGCCGATTTTCACACCAGGAAATAACTATAGTGCTGGAACAATAGGAACTGTTTATCGTGAAAAAGACTGCCAAATAAAAGCAATGGATTATTGTCAATATAGTCAAAATAACCAAAAATGCATACTAATCGCAGAAAAAGATTGCTTAAAGGATTATATAGATCAAGATAATAAAGAAGTTGGTGTGGTTATGGCGTGTTTGGTGGTGATGGTGGTGCTTATGGTTGTGGCGACTATTTACTTATACAGAAAATGTTAAATATGTAACAACAGGGATAATAATATGATTATAAAACCAACAGAAAAAAAAACGCAAAAACTCTATAAAACATTATCGGAAGCAGCAACGATATTATGTGATGCGCTGATATACGGAGAAGCCAGCGAAACTATGATTGATAAATTTATTACAACAAGAAAAGAGGCGGTTAATGTAATGGGGCAAGACTGGGTTAATACAGTAATAGAACAAAGTTTTAAATTAATAATAGGGGAATGATATGTCTCAAATAATAGTAATTTATGGCGAGTCCGGGACGGGTAAGAGCACTTCGATACGTACTCTTGACCAAAAAGAAACATTTATAATAAATGTCATTGGCAAACCACTGCCATTTAAAGGGTGGAAAAACCAATACACATTACGCACTAAGGAAACCGGAGGCAATATGTTAATCTCGGATAATAGCCAAAACATAGTGTCAATTCTAACCAACATTGATAAAAAAATGCCGGAAATAAAAAACATAATTATTGACGATTTTCAATATACCATGGGCAATGAATTTATGCGCAGAGCAACAGAAAAAGGTTATGAAAAATTCACGCAAATTGGACAAAATGCCTGGAATATAATAAATCAAGCGATCGCTCTAAGAGATGATATTAAAGTATTTTTCCTCACGCACTCAGATACAGATGAATTTGGTAGATCTAAAATAAAAACAATAGGTAAAATGTTAGATGATAAGATATGTATTGCAGGAATGTTTACTATCGTTCTTTATTCTACAATACTAGATGATCGTTATGTTTTCTTAACTCAAAGCACGCAAAGTGCAATGGCCAAATCTCCACTTGGGATGTTTGATGATAAAGTAATAGATAATGATTTAAGCTATGTAATCAGCAAAATGAATGAATATGAAATAGAAGATATTAAACAATAAAACAAGGATTAAATAATGACGAAACCACTTTACGAAATGGCTAACAATTATTCACAATTGAAGGTAATTCTTGATAACATAGAAGATGATGAGATAGACGCGGAAAGTATTAATTCGCTTCTTGAAACTATGACATCAGATTTAAAGAGCAAAGGAGTGGATATTGCAGCAGTTATCAAAAATATAGAAGCCCTATCGGATGGCATTAAATTAATAGAGAAAAACCTAAAAGAGAGAAGAAATAAAATAGATAGCAAACTAGAACATCTTAAGACTTATCTTTTAGAAAATATGCAAAAATGCGAGATAACTAAAATAACAAGTCCGCAATTTGAAATATCTTTAAGAAAAAAACCAGCCTCTGTAATTATCTATCAAGAGGATTTACTTCCAAAAGAATTTTTAAGAACAAAAACCATTGTTGAGCCCGATAAAATTTCCATCAAAGACGCTTTAACAAAAGGAAATAGTGTTGCTGGGGCAAAACTTTCAGAAACTTCATACACATTATCAATTAAATAAAACGAGGATAAAACAATGTTTCCATACGTAGCAGGTGAATACAATAGACCATCTTTCAAACCGATACCAGAAGGTTTGTATAAAGTTAAAATACTTAGACCAAAAGAAATAGAGAATAAACAGCATACAGCAAAAGGTATAAACGTATCTTTTTCTGTAGTAGAAGGGCAATATTTGGGAAGGTTGGTTTTTGATAGTTTTTATATCGAGCATCAAAACAAAGATTTTGAGGCTAAAGAACAAAATAGATTCAATGGCGTCCTAGATGCCATTCAAAGGAAAATAGTCCATAAAGCCTTGGATCTGGATAACCAATTATTAACTATAAAAGTTAAAATTCGCAAAGCATCTACAGATGGACAATTTCCTGAAAAAAATGAAGTTGTTGATTATTTTCCTTACAACTACAGTGAAGGTGACGATAACCGAACTTCAGATATACACAGCGAAGATATACCGTTTTAATCAATAAACAAAACAGGAGAAGGATAATGTTAATTTTATCAAGAAAAGTAGGTGAGGCTATAATAATAGGCGATAACGTAAGTATTACAGTATTAAGTTCTGCTGGTAAAACTATACGATTGGGAATAGAAGACCCCAAAGAAATATCAGTGCATCGAGAAGAAATTTATAATAAATTGCAACGCGAAAAGGAGGCAGAAGATGACATACTCAATAACTAAAAACGGCGTAGAGCTAAGCAAAGACTTATACACTATAGATGAAAATACCAAAACATTTTCTAGCTCCGAAGATGGATTGGTTTTAGATTTTTCAAATGAAACCAGGTGGACGTTCAAGACTGGGAGTAACTGCACGTTCGATACGGGATATGACTGCATGTTCGACACGGGAAGTGGCTGCACGTTCAAGACTGGGAGTGACTGCACGTTCAATACTGGAGGTTACTGCACGTTCAATACTAGAGGTTACTGCACGTTCGATACTGGAGGTTACTGCACATTCAAGACTGGAAGTGACTGCACGTTCAAGACATGTGATGACTGCACGTTCAAGACTGGAAGTGACTGCACATTCAAGACTGGAAGTGAATGCACGTTCGATACGTGGAGTGACTGCACGTTCGATACTAGAGGTTACTGCACGTTCGATACGATGAGTGACTGCACGTTCAATACTGGAGGTTACTGCACGTTCGATACTGGAGGTTACTGCACATTCAAGACTGGAAGTGACTGCACGTTCAAGACATGTGATGACTGCACGTTCAAGACTGGAAGTGACTGCACATTCAAGACTGGAAGTGAATGCACGTTCGATACGTGGAGTGACTGCACGTTCAAGACGGGGAGTTGCTGTGTATTAGTCCGACGAGATATTTACGAACTTATAGAAATCCCTGCCGACACAACTATAAAACTACACGGTTTTGAAATTGTTGGTTATGACATAACAGAAAAGCAGCCATGAAGAGATTAAGAAGATGACATACTCAATAACTAAAAATGGCGTAGAGCTAAGCAAAGACTTATACACTATAGATGAAAATACCAAAACATTTTCTAGCTCTGTACATGGCTTGGTTTTAGATTTTTCAGACGAGAATAAGTGGACATTCACGACGGGAAGTGACTGCACGTTCGATACTGGAGGTTACTGCACGTTCAATACTGGAGGTTACTGCACGTTCAATACGGGAAGTAGCTGCATGTTCGATACTGGAGGTTACTGCACATTCAAGACTGGAAGTGACTGCACATTCAAGACTGGAAGTGGCTGCACGTTCGATACGGGAAGTGGCTGCACGTTCGACACGGGGTATGGCTGCATGTTCGACACGGGAAGTGGCTGCACGTTCAATACGAGGAGTGACTGCACGTTCGATACGGGATATGACTGCACATTCAAGACTGGAAGTGACTGCACGTTCAAGACATGTGATGACTGCACGTTCAATACGGGAAGTAGCTGCATGTTCAATACGGGAAGTAGCTGCACGTTCGATACTGGGAGCGACTGCGTATTAGTCCGGCGCGATATATACGAAGTCATAGAAATACCTGCCGACACAACTATAAAACTACATGGTTATGGAATTATGGGTTATGGCGTAATAAAAAAGAGTGAATGTGTAAAATTAGAAGTTGAAGAGATTAAAAAGAAAATATTTGATCTAGTTGAAAAACTTACGAAAGTTGAGGAGTAACAGTGACAACTAAACCAGAAGATGTAAAAGTTTTAAGTCCAGATATCGAAGATAGTAGAACAATGAAAGATATTATACTATCTGAAAATATATTAATTGATCTAATAGATGCAGTAAAAATATCATTAGAACCAATATTAGGGGATTTAAACACAATAGAAATGAGAAACGATCTGTTAAATAAAATCCATAGAGAATCGATTAAATCTATTGGTGGCAACACAAACCCTGCTTTTGCTCGCATCATAAACCTGTATAACAAAAATTACATTGCAGAAATATTAATAAGCTGGCAAAAGCAGGAGCACCAACCACAAAAAAATAAAATTAGTCCAAATAAATTCATTACTAGGCTAAAGAAAATATTCTGGAATGATTGATATGGAAAGCGAAAAACAGTTACGATGCCCTTATTGTGATAATACAGAATTTAAGCACGTAGATAAGCATGGAGCCAAAGAGTGTACAGTATGCCATCATCATATAAGGTTAAATAGTCTAAGGGGGCGCATGTTTGATGCTGATTATTTTTTAAAATTCATGAAAGAAAAATACGAGAGGGGTAGACATGCGTAATTCACTAATATATCTGTGGATGTTTATATTATTAAGCAACATAATAGTTGAGAGCATCCTAATTGATAACTTACGCAATAGGGTTAATGCTTTAGAACAGCAAATAAAATCAGAACAGCAATATTCACCAAGAGATATATCAAGATTAAAAGAATTATTCTACAAGGAAAACAAATGAAACCGTTTAAATCAAGTACAATATTCACAGATATTTCTTTCTTTTTTACAAAGAAAGTTAAAATAACATCATCAATGACTACTTATACTAATATTACAAATACAAATGAAACATTAGTGCCGCGATTAAATCTTGATAGCATTAAAACGAATGAGAAGCACACTACAAGCATATCTTTTTCAGAAATAAAAACAGAAAGTAGCTCAAAAGAAACGCACAGAGTTTTTGTAGGTAGTTTTTTCCCAGATCATTCGACAGAAAACGATGCTGAAGAAGATGTAAAGACGATTAAACAGAATTTAGACAAAAAATAAACTATTTGTTGTAAATATGTTCCCACAAGAAAATTAAAAGCGCTATAACACCAGCTGATGTTACAGTTTGTACTACACCAAGCACAATTGATACTTTATTTTTTGTGCTGTAAAATTTTTCTTCCTTTAGCGCCTTGATATCATCGGTTATATTCCTTATATCTTTCTCTGCTATTTCAACGCGAACAGAATAAGCATTGGCAACATTTCTTGCGTCATGAGCGTGGGATAACGCGCGGTCTATTTTCTCTAGCATGTTTTTATTCCGTTCTTCGTTTCTGATCTTTTCCTCCGCTAAAACAGTAGCGATATCGTTTATTTTGGCGATTATTTCGTTTTCATGCTGCATTTCTATCTTGCTCTCTTGCTCTTGAGACATTATAACGCTCATTATTTTTTAGACAAACATACCTTTTCATAACGCTTATTGTTAATTAAAATTTGTGATGCTAACTGTGACGATATCGTATTTATATCGTTTTTGTTGGGCTTTATTATGAAAGCCCCATAGCAATACGTATCAATCACTTGAGTATTTGCGCAACTCGTCACGCACAGCATCATCGTTAAGATTATTAATAATATCATCTGATTTTTTAAAATCATTGGCTACCTTCAATACCTTTTCGTTAGCTTTATTTTTTTCTTCGCTTTTGCCGGTGTTTTTTCCAACAAAATAAGAAGCAATAATTCCAGATATAACCCCGGCTATAGATAAAAGAATAGTATATATTTTATTCATTTTGTGATTTCTTTTTAAAAAATTCTACGACCGAAATACCAAGCAAACCAAATCCCACCCAACCCATATTATCTAATACGTTTAAAGTAGTATGGCTAAGCTCTACATGCGTAAATATATCATAAACTATTATTGTAATACACAAAACTAGCCACAATAAAATAATCACTATACCGCACATTCTTCTTGGACTTGCTTTCCCGTTACTATCACATATCATTTGCATTAACAAAGTCTTCATTGCTTATATCCTCTTTGTACGCACACTTCGCAATCAATCCTTAATTTAATTTCTTTATTGGTTAGTCTTTCTAGCTCAAAATAATCGCATAAAATAGCCTCAAAGTCCTCAGTACTACGACATTCCGCAAAACTATAGCCTACTGGAGCAACATTGGCTCTAAACTCCTCTTGATTATTAGTTAATTCATTTTTTCCAGATTTGCATTCTATATACAGACCATGCTTTATTAAATTAGGCAATGTAACGAATATGTCCCATACGCCGCTTGTAACGCCCTCTGCTTTGAGTTTTTTAGCTACCCTAACATCCCTATGCCCCCCATTTGGGATTGCAAAAATAAACGGTCTTAATGCCGGTAAAACCTTGTTAACATAATCAAATAGAGACTTCTGCAATTGGTGCTCTGGATCATTCCTTTTCTTAGGCATACCTATCTCTGTCAATTTCAAAATGCGGGTAATCTTTGAAAGTTCGCCAATCCCCACCCCAAATCAAAGGAATATTCATTTCTTTTGCAATAGCTTTAGCTTGACCAGCCAATAAAGAAAAGGCTTGTAAGCAAGCGTTATTATATTCCGAATACGTTTTATACTGATCTTTTAAATCAGGATATTTGCTCCATTCATCAAGAGTTCCCCATCTTATATGGGGAAACGTAGACCAATAGGGCGCTATATCAATAGCATTAGATGGATATGAATTATGCCTTGAAGCGGGGAAATGAAGTTTAGATGCCCCATTTTTAAACGCCTGTTCTTGTTCTTCTTTGTTTCTAAAACCGCAAAGGACAGCGAAATCCACCGTTTCGATTAATTGATTGAATATATCTTTTAAGTCGACTTCGCATGTTTCTAGCCGCTCTTTAGATTTTGATGAGAAATAAGGCATCTTAACTCCTACTTATAGGGCGTTTATGGCAGCTAGATCTGCTTCCAGCACAGCCTTACGTGCCGTAAGTGTTGCTATATTTGCAGTAATAGCATCAATCTCTAATTGCAAACCAGCTTTAGTAACGCTGCTTTGACGACAAGTAATATCTTTTTCTATAGCATAAGTTCCGTCGCCATTATCTATGTAACTATCTGCCATAAAGACCTCATTATTTAATTGAATCGAGATATAGTAATAACTGAGCTTGAACCGCTGGAACGAAAACATCTTTCTCATTTGCAATCTGTTTTATCAATGATAAATCCGCCTCATCAATATCCACTAATCCATCCTTGTCAATGCGTTGCGCCAAACTCCATTTCTTAAGTACATCTCCTATTTTTACCGCAGGACTTATAAGTGCATTAGAAAAAATATTCTTCATTGGAATTGCTTTACCCTGTTCCAAAACATCATTTCCACTTAAATCCTTTATATTAAAATTAAAATCTAATCTCATGTTTATCACCCAAAATTGTTAATAGAAATAATATTATAACATAGTAAATATAAGTTTAGCTAGGGTTCCAGATTTCCTTATTAATCCAAGATGATCCATTAAAATATTGTATCTGTAAATTACCGCCAAAAACTATAATCTTCCAGGAATTTGTTGCTCCTACGCTTCCATTCCATAAGGTGATGGCTGGATAACCTGATGATCCAGAATTTAGAATAGAAATACCTCCAGAATTACTGGCTATAGAAGTAACAATATCAACGCTACCATTAGCGTTTATACCAAATGCATTTATGCTAGGCGTCCAAATACGATAAACATCATCACCTGTATTTAATCCCGCGAACCATTTCTCTGTGCCGTTTCGTAAATATTTTATGCCAGAATATGCTCTTGATGCATTATGTTGATCTATTGAAATAACTGTTTTTCCCGAAGAAGAATAAATTAACAGGTGCTGATCTACACTAGGCTTTGATAGCGTCAAAGTTCCTGCAGTTAATTGGCCATAAACACCTCCAGCTCCGCTGGCATAAAATATTGCATTACCAAGATAATCAATTGTAAATTTATCATCATAACCGTATAATGATCCATCTCCAGAAACATCTTCATAATGCTGTATTTTATAGGTTGTGGACAAACCTGTTCCTGTTTTTAACTGGGCCCAACTGCCAACTGTATTATTAGAAGGAGTTCCGATATAAATATTTCCAGAGGTTGTAACAATATTACTTAGAAATGTAGCAGCTCCGGTTGTTGCATTTAAACTTAAAGAAATCCCTGCAGATCCAGAAGGATCTCTTATAAACAAAAAATCTTCATTTGTTGTATTTAATCCAACAAACCAATTATCCGCAGTATAACGTTGATATATATGCCCAATTTTTACATTTGGAGTTGATGCACTTTGTCTTAATCCAATTTGAGCATTACCAGACAAAGCATTAAATTGAGCAATATAATTACTAGTCACATCTGTTTGAATTCTAAAATATGTACCACATTCAATTCCCGCAGAAGCAGAAAGAACATTGACAAATGTTTTCACACCATATATAGATTGCGCCTGGTCATGTATATATCCCCATGTCACACCTGTGTTAGCTGGCAATGATGTTGTTTGCTCAACTCTGATTGATTCGCTCATAAAATACTCCTATTTTTTAATATTCATAAGTTACAATTAATGGACTATCAGTTATCAACAAGGTAAGACCACCTGGATCGTTCCACGTTAATGTTGTCCCACTAACGGTGAAATCTACGTTATATCTTCGACGCTGTCCTCTTAAGTATGCATTGACATATGCAGCAGTATGCGGCGTTTGAGCCAGAGTAAACGATGTCTTCCCATCGCTATCTATTACCAATTCTTCAGTTATTGGTGTTTGAGCTCCAGCCAAATCATCAACATATTTTTTGTCTACCAATTGTGTGTCGCTAGTAAATGTTGGATGAGAATTGTACGACCAAATACCATAAAAAGTACCAGTATTGGTTGCAAAATCACCTTTAATTAAAGGTGTTGCTGTATCGGCATTGGCAATTATGAGTGTATTGGTATCGGTGCTAGAGTAACCAGCTTGATGGCCAATAAATACGTTTCCACCTTGCGTTGTTAATGAACGACCAGCTCCATATCCTAATAACACATTATTTCCGCCGCTAGTTAATAGCTCGCCAGAAAGAGATCCTAGGGTTGTATTAAAGGAGCTTGTTGATAATTTTCCCGCCAAATAACCTATATACGTATTGTCCGTACCTACCATACATCCACCACCTGAGCTAACCCCGTACGCCGTGTTTTTGGATCCTGAAGTATTAACTGCAAGTGACAGATATCCAGTAGCGGTGTTATTTTGACCCGTATTATTCGCTGATAATGTTCCAGATCCTATCCCTGTATTTCCTATTCCTGAGGTATTCATATTTAATACAGAATGTCCTATAGCTGTATTGTTAGATGATGTCGTATTAGATTGTAGTGTTCCGACGCCGTCTGGTCGTTCCAATAGGTCAATCGCGAATGTTTCTAGGCCCTCCGTAGATATCTCGCATTGGG
>LNGC01000020.1 GCA_001587715.1 Candidatus Methanofastidiosum methylothiophilum
AAACAACTTCCCCTGCTATCATCTTAGCAAGTTGTTCTTTTGCATCTTCAAACATATAGTTAAATAACGATTATAAATATATAAAATTTTCGTTGAAAAGCGGAGAAAATAATAAAAATAGATGCTCGTAGAACTATATATGTCAAATGTTTATTTTGTTCCTTGGAGACAAGACTCAGATATGGTTGGGAAATTCAAGAAAGCCATTAGAAAAAGCAATATTTTAGAAGATATCAATAAAGAAGACAGGGTTGCGATTAAACTTCATGTGGGCGAATATAAAAACCCTGCCCATGTTAATCCCCTCTATCTTAAGGAGTTGGTATCCGCCCTCTTAGAAAAAGGAAGCGAGCCATTTCTTACAGACACGACATCTTACTATTGTGGGCATAGATTCACTGCAGTCGGTATGCTAAAGAATGCATTTTATCATGGTTTTTCGCTTGCAAATATTGGAGCTCCTTTTATTGTTGCAGATGGATTAGGTAATGATGAAGGTTTTTCCGTAAAAGTTAGAAGTCCTCTAAATGAGGTATTTATACCCAACATATTCAAAGAAGTTGACAAGATGATTGTATTCAGCCATTGCAAAGGTCATGCTTTAACAGCATTTGGAGGGTCAATAAAAAATGTTGCAATGGGATGTGTTACAAAAAAATCAAAACTTGCTATGCACAAATTTGTTAATTTTTGTTATGACGAAGATCTTTGCGATGGATGCGATGCCTGTAAGAATGTTTGCGATAGAGAGATACCTATAATAAAAAATGGAAAAAGGATTCTTTCTCTTGAAAAAAGAGAAGACTGCATGCACTGCCCTGGATGCATGGAAGCCTGTAAAAGAGGTGCAATAAAATTAAAAGAGCTTGAAAAACTTGGGCAAGTTCTCCCTATAGCTGTTGAAGGATTATTCAAAGTTGTCGGAAAAGAGAATATAACATCAATTAACTGGGGGGCGAATATTGTCGAGTACTGTGACTGTATGCCTTTCCCGGGAAAGACAATTAGAGAGAATACCGGAATATATCTATCAAAGGACATAGTCGCCGTCGATAAAGCCTTCCTAGACGATGCTAAAAAGAATACTTTTATGATAGATGGGAGACCTGATCCTGAAATACAGGCAATTGAAGGAGAAAAAATTGGAATAGGTAAAATGGAATATGAGAAAGTATTAATATAGATTTTAAGAAATGTTGGGAATTCCCTCCTTTTAGGCCATTTTCAGGTTTTAAGGAGGGAATTCTTTAGGAGCTCCTTTTGTCTCTGCCAAGTGGAATCGCGCATTTCCATGGCGAGAGATTCTTTTTTGCATTGATGATACGTGATAGTTAAGTCAATAACTATCACTAATAGATAATAATATTAACTTATATATAAAGTTATCGGTTAACAATGGCTAATTATATTGGTAATTATTAATGACTATCATTAGTAGAACTACAAAATCTTTTAAAATAAAATGATTTAGAGCAATTGATTCTTATGAAAAATATTCTAATTGGTGGGAAATGGATTGACACAAATACTTACATAGATGTAATAAATCCATATACAGGAAAATCCATAGATACTGTATCTAAGGCCTTACCAGACCATCTAAAAGAAGCTGTTGACTCGGCAATGAGGGGAAGCAAGGCTATGAAGAGTCTTAGCCGCCACAGAAGGTATGAAATACTCTCAAAAACTGCAGAATTGATGTTGGAAAGAAAAGATGAGATTGCTAAAACAATGGCTTTAGAGTGTGGCAAGCCTCTTGCTTACTCAAAAGGCGAGGTATCAAGAGCGCACGAAACTATTGTATTGTCTGCAGAAGAGGCAAAGAGGCTTGGTGGCGAAGTAATTCCATTTGATGCAGCGCCTACAAGTTCGGATAAATATTGTTTTTACATAAGAGTTCCTGTAGGAATTGTACTGTCCATTACGCCTTTTAACTTTCCTTTAAATCTTGTGTGTCACAAAATTGGACCTGCGATAGCAGCTGGAAATAGCGTTATACATAAACCCGCATCAAAAACTCCTTTGACTTCACTAATCTTAGGTGAAATAATGTTAGAAGCAGGATTGCCAAAAGACGCCCTCAATATTATTATATGCTCTGCCGAAGATGCTGAAAACTATCTAGTTAAAAATCCTTTAATTAGGAAAATTTCATTTACTGGAAGTAAATTAATAGGGGAAAGAATAGCAAGTAATGCAGGATTAAAGAAACTCTCGATGGAGTTAGGCTCTAACTCTGGAGTGATTATTGATGAAAATACAGATATCGATAAAGCTGTGTCTGCTATTAAAGTAGGTGCTTTTGGTTATTCTGGCCAAGTTTGTATCCATTGTCAAAGAGCGTATGTCCATGAAAATGTTTACGAAGAATTTAAGAGAAAAATTGTTGATGTAGCAAAAAATCTTGTAATAGGTGACCCTCTTGAAATTGGTACAGATATTGGCCCAATGATCGATGAGAAAGAGTTACTAAGAGTCAAGTCATGGGTAGACGAAGCAAAGTCTCAAGGCGCTAAAATTCTCTGCGGTGGGGAAAGAGAAGGCTTCATATTTAAGCCAACAGTAATTGAAAATGTGACTGAAGACATGAAGATAGTAAAAGATGAAACATTTGGCCCTACCCTAGCCCTGATAAAATTTAATGATTTCAAAGAAGCAGTGCGTAAATTGAATGATTCAATATATGGTCTGCAGGCCGGTGTTTTTACTGAAAATATTAGAAATGCTTACTATGCAATTGACAATCTCGATGTTGGAGGAGTGATGATAAATGATGTTCCAACTTTTAGAATTGATTTAATGCCTTATGGTGGATTAAAGAATTCAGGATTTGGTAGGGAAGGTCCTAAATACGCCATTGAAGAGATGACAGAAATAAAATGTGTAAGATTCCACCTTTAAAATATTATATAATAAAAATGAGGATTTTAAATCCTCTTTTCTATTTCAGTGTAGGGGATAAAATTGCCAACATGTGCATATGCGGGCCTAATTATCTTCTTACCAGATATCAACTCTTCAATTCTGTGCGCACACCAACCAGGTATTCTCCCCATCGCAAATAGAGGGGTATACATCTCTTTAGGTATGTCAAGACAATGGTATACGAATCCCGAATAGAAATCAACATTTGCAGTTATTACTTTGTTGGATTTTTTTACTTCATAAAATACTTCAGGCCCAACTTGTTCTATGAGTTCATAAAGTTTAAATTCGTCCATTCTTTTCTTATCTTTTGCAAGTTCTCTTGCCTTCTTCTTAAGGATCACAGTTCTTGGATCTGACTTGGTGTAAATTGCGTGGCCAAGTCCATAGATTACACCCATCCCATCAAAAGCCTTTCTTTCAAGGATTTTTTTTAGATAGTCTTTTACCTCTTCTTCATCTTCCCATTCTCGAACATTATCCTTGATATCCTTCATCATTGCCATGACACTTTTATTTGCACCGCCGTGTAGCGGACCTTTAAGCGATCCTATTCCTGCAGATATCGCCGAATATGTATCAGTCCCAGATGAAGTAACTACATGAACTGTAAATGAAGAGTTGTTACCTCCTCCGTGCTCAGCATGAAGAATTAAAAGAATGTCAAGTGTATCAGCTTCAAGTTTAGTAAACTCTCCATCTTCCCTTAGCATGTAAAGAAAATTTTCTGCCGTAGAATATTCGGGGTTCTGATTTCTCAGTATGAGATCTTTACCCTTAAAATAATGCCTTCTTGCATGATAGGCATATGCAACGATTGATGGAAACTTAGCTATTAATCCAACGCTTTGCCTCAGGACATTGTCTATACTTATGTCATCTGCCTTTTTATCCAATGCATAAAGAACTAATACGCTCCTTGCAAGTTTATTCATTATATCATTGCTTGGGAAGTGAAGAATCACATCATTAGTAAAATTAACAGCCAAATCCCTGTTACCCACCATTAATTCATTAAAATATTCCAGTTCTTCCCATGTGGGTAATTTTCCAAAAAGTAGAAGAAAAATAATCTCTTCGAATCCATGTCTGTTCTCTTTTGAGATGGCATCGACTATATCTTCAATTCGAATCCCTCTGTATGCAAGTCTACCCTCAAGTGGTGTGAAAACTCCGTCTTTTTTTTCGTAACCTGTTACATCAGATATTTTTGTGAGGCCCACTAAGACCCCACTCCCATCCTCATTTCTTAATCCCCTTTTAACATCAAACTTGGGATAAAGTTCAGGAGTAATTTGGTTGTTTATCTTTGCATAGTCGACCAGTTTTTCAAACATGTAAACACCTTTTTAATAGAAATCTTGACATATGTCTTGTTATTAATTAAATTTTTCTTCTAATGTTTTATATTTAAGAGTTTCGGTGGAATAATAATTAATAAAGATATTGAATAGTTAGCTAAAGTATTATTTATGCCAAAATAGAAATAAAAGAATTTAATGGTGGGGTCGCTGAGATTTGAACTCAGGTCCCAAGCTCCCAAAGCTCGAAGGATAGGCCAAGCTACCCCACGACCCCATTAAGTCCATCTTGAAATATATCACTTATAAGATTTTCGTTTAACAGATTATTTTATTATGATTCTTTCGCCGGTGACCATATAGTGTATTTTTTCTGAAATCTTACAAACGTGATCTCCGCACCTTTCAAGATATCTTGCTATCAGCATGTAATGGGTATAGTAACTTATGCTTTTAGGGTTTTCAATCATGTAAGATATGCATTCACGCAATATTGTATGAAAAAGATCGTCCACTGTATCGTCTCTTTTCCACATGTCATCAATGATAGTCAAATCCTCATTTTCATACGCCTTGATTACGTCATCTAACATGCCTAATACAATATCCCCCATGACACAGACACTTTTTAATCTAGGGAATTCTTTATTAAAGGATATTTCCCGTATATCCTTTGATATGTCCTTAGAGTATATACCAATCCTTGTTAGATATGTATTCATTTTCAAAGTAGATATTATGGCCCTTAGATCTCTGGCAACTGGTTGATACAAAACTATTAATCTTTGTGCATCGTCTTCAATTTTGTAATCATATTCTCTAATATCTCTCCTTTGACCGATTACTTTCTCTGCAATAGTAATATTTGAAGTTTTAAGAGCATCAAGTGACTCTTTTAACATTTCTTTGGAGAGATTAGACATTTCAACTACATCAGACTTAAGCTGATTTAATTCATCAACAAATTTTTCCCTCATTTTTCTCGACCTATCCGAATCTTCCCATTATATATTTTTCAGTTAATTCATCTTTAGGATTTTCAAATATCTGTTGAGTTTCTCCAAATTCTATTAGTTTTCCTAAATACATTAATCCTGTATAATCACTTATTCTAGCTGCCTGCTGCATATTGTGTGTAACGATCACAACAGTATATTTTTTCTTTAATTCATCGATTAAATCCTCTATTTTTGTAGTTGCAATAGGATCTAATGCAGAGCATGGCTCATCCATTAAAATTATATCTGGCTGGATTGCCAAAGCTCTTGCAATGCAAAGCCTCTGTTGCTGCCCCCCAGATAGACCCATTGCAGACTCTACCAATCTATCAGAAACTTCTTCCCATATTGCTGCATCTTTCAAACTTTTTTCAACAATAGCATCAAGATCTTTCTTATTATTAATTCCATGAATTCTTGGCCCATATGCAATGTTATCATATATTGAACGAGGAAATGGATTCGGTTTCTGGAAAACCATTCCAATTTTACTTCTCAATGCTACGGGATCAACTTTTGGATCAAGTATATTCATTCCTTTCCAAATAATTTTTCCCTCCATCCTGCAACCTTCAATTTCTTCGTTCATGCGATTAAGGGCTCTAAGCAAGGTGCTTTTTCCACATCCACTTGGTCCAATAAAGGATGTTACTTTATTTTTCGGAATGCTCAAAGAAACTTTGTCAACTGCAAGCATATCAGAATAATAAACATTCAAATTTGAAATTATCAAAGACCCGTCGTCCATTTTTTCCTTAGATTCCATAGTTATCACCAAATTTTATTAATATTTTTACCAATCTCTATTAGCTTGTGAACGTTGGCGTATAATTATCGCCAAGAGATTCATTGCAAATAAAATTATCAATAAGACTAGTATAGTACTAGCGGCAAGATTTTGAAATTCAACTTTAGGGTGCCTAGTCCAGAAAAAAATTGTAACTGGCAAGGCAAGAAAACCATCAAAAATACTATCTGGAGCAACTTTAGCAAAAACTGAAGCAATGAATAAAATTGGTGCAGTTTCACCAATTGCTCTGGAAAGGGCAAGTATTGACCCCGTTAATGTTCCTGGCAATGCATATGGTATTACGTGATGTCTTACAGTCTGCCATTTTGTAGCCCCAAGCCCTCTTGCTGCTTCTCTAAAAGACATTGGGATTGCTTTTAGTGCTTCTTCTGTCGTGACAATAATAACAGGCATAATCATTAATGAAAGAGTTAAACTACCTGCCAAAATGCTAGTTCCGAATCCAAACAGACGGACAAATACTGCTAATCCAACTAATCCAAATACTATAGAAGGAACACCTGCCAAGTTTTGTATTAATCTTCTTAGGATTCTCGTATATGTATTATCTTTTGAAAATTCAGTCAGGTATACTGCTGCGCCAACGCTAACAGGTAGGGAAAAAATCATGGCAAGCGCAACAAGATAAATTGATCCGAGAATAACAGGATATATACCAGCTATAGCGGGATTAGCACTAGGGTATGATGTTAAGAAATTAATATTTAACCTCGATATTCCTTGCCCCAAAATAGAGTACATTAGGAAGCCTAAGAAAACTGATGCAAAAATCAAACAAGACCCTACCAAGACTATACCTACCTTTGCTACTTTATGTCTAAATCCTAAAGTAGTTTCAGATTGAATTTTTTTTACTTCTATATTAGTGTTTAGAGAAGATAATATTTTTGTGTCTTTTCCAATTTTTAAGGATTTTTTTAGATTTAGTTTTTTATTCTTATTTGAAGCTGTTTTACCTGCGTTTTGAATTCTTAATACAACACGTCCGGCAATAAAATTAATTATATATGTAATTGCAAATAAGACAAGACCAACTGCAAATGCTGCACTGACCGCCAATCCTGGTGGTATATCTCCAGTTGCTACTTGAGCTATATAAGCGGTCATAGTTTGAACTTGATCTAAAGGATTTAAGGTCAGCCTTGCTACATTTCCAGCGGCCAACGCAACAACCATTGTCTCGCCCAAAGCTCTTGCTAGACCAAGAAGTATTGAAGCGATTATACCACTTGAAGCTGCAGGCATTACAACTTTAATTGCTGTTTCCCATCTAGTTGCCCCCATTGCAAGACTCGCTTCTTTCAATTCCCTAGGTACGGCCCTCAAAGAGTCATCTGAAACACTAACAATTATTGGAAGAATCATTACTGACATTACTATAATCGCACTTGCAGCGTTAAAATAACTAGCCCCAAAATACTCCCTTAAAATAGGGCTTATTACTATAAGAGCAAAGAATCCGTATACTATAGAAGGAATACCAGCTAAAAGTTCAATTATGGGTTTAGCGATAGAACCAATTTTTTTATTTGAAAATTGGGTTAGATATAATGCAGCCCCTATACCTAGAGGAGTTGCAATTAGAATAGACCCTCCAGCAATTAACACTGTACCAGATAGTAAAGGAAGTATACCAAAGCTTGGATCTGTACCATTTGGGGTCCATTTTGTACCAGTAAAAAACTGAAGAATACTGACTTTGGGACTTAAAAAAAATTCAATAGAGCCATTCAACAATGTGTATAGTATAGCTAGACTGACTACTATTGCAAGACTTGCCGCAATGAATATCAGTTTAACTATCAATGTTTCTTTAAAATCCACCTTTTTATGAAATGGATTTTTCCCATTGGAGTATGCTCTATTGGATTTACCTAACATATAGGATCACTTTAGTTTAGTTTTGAAAGCTGTGCGGGCATTATTGTTGGGTCAACTAATGATACCTTGACATATCCAACTTGTGGTACGATATTTTGTCCCTGTTCACTTAAAATGTATTTGAGGTATGCATTTATAGCTTTTCCCTTGTCAGTTGAAGTGTTTGGTACTCCATTTGTGTATATGAAAAGCGGTCTAGCAATTGGATATTGTGCTACGTTTTCAATTGAAGCTTCGACAAATGTATCCCCAGATTTCTTGGCAACCTTTACAACTTTTAACTGGCCAGGATTTTCTATTATATATGCGTATCCAAAGTAACCAATTGCGTATTTGTTTGATTTTATTGCATCTAGGATAACGTTGTCATCTGCACTTGGATTGTATACTCCATCGCCTAACTCGAGTCTTGTCTTTGCAACTTGAGTTGCTTTTCCCCAGTCTTTTATGATGCTTTCAAAGAAGTAATCGTATGTTCCACTTGCTTCATCAGGTGCATATATTGTTATCTTTGCATGTGGGGCACCTTTCTCTTTTAATCCAGGTACTTCGTCCCAGTAAACAGCGGGACTGTCGTTTGTAAAAATCTTGTAAAGTTGGTCGTATGTTAGCTCGTTTGCCCAAGTATTTTCTTTGTTAACTACAACAGCTAATACATCATAGGCTACAGTCCATTTTGTTGGAAGAACACCACTACAAGCTGCTTTTGCAGTTCCATCTGAATTGACCATTGTTTCGTCGCAACCGACGGCCTTGTAGTCAGAACTCTTCATTAATCTGCTTGCATCTCCTAAATCTGCCTCTCCTTTGAGTAAGGAGTTCAACCCGTGACTTGATCCTCCACCAGAAACAGATATCTGTGCACCTTCAAATTGTTCTGCCCAAGCAATTGCCAAAGGTAAAACTGTGCTTGAACCTGTCTGGCTTAATTTTACATTTGATGGTTGTGTTGATGTATTTTGAGTACAGCCGGAAAAGACCATACCGAAAACAATAACGGCCATCACTAATCCAAATATTCCAATTCTTTTTCCATTCATGGTATATCACCGAAATAATTAACTTTTGGTCTTTTATAATTCTTATCGACTTATAGTATATAAGCATACATATCGAATTGTTTTCTCAATATCTATATATATAGCAATATATCTATACAGAAAAATTTATATAATCAATAGAAATCAATAAATCGATTAAATGGAAATAAGAAAAGTTCAAATCACCGGAGGTTCTTCTTACGTCATTACATTGCCCAAGGAGTGGATTAAATCTTTAAACATAAAAAAGAATGATTCCCTTGGCCTCATAGTCCAAAAAGATGGAACGCTTCTTGTAACTCCTGACAAGGTTATTGAGAAAAAAAGAAAGCAAAAAGAGTATATTGTTGATGTGGATACCGATAAAACCTATCTATTTAGACTACTTGTAGGCGCTTATGTCATGGGGTATTCGGATATTGCTGTCCGGTCAAATGATACCATGCCCCCACAGATTAGAGAAGCAATAAGAATGTTCACACAAATCGCAATAGGTCCTGAGATTGTTGATGAGGAGCCAAATCTTTTCGTTATAAGAGATCTACTAAGCCCAATGGAGATGCCTTTTGAAAAGACTGTTAAAAGGATGTATTCACTTGTTGAAAGCATGCACAAGGATGCAATTAAATCTTTAAAAACTAACAACAAAGAATTGGCTGAAAACGTTGTCTCAAGGGATTTTGAAGTTGATAGGCTCTACTGGCTTGCAACACACCAATATAATGTAATTCTTACAGACATAATGCTATCAAAGAAGATGGGTTTGAGTCAAGAGGAAGCGAGCTATTTCTTTTTGATAAGCAGGATTTTAGAAAGAATCGGAGACCACGCATCTATCCTCGGAGAAAATGTTCTTAAAGTAGTTGACAAACTCAATCCAAAGATGATTCAAGATATAGAGTCTGCAAGCACATTGGCACTAGAGATTTTCTCAAAGAGTTTTGAATCTCACTTCAAAAAGAACATCAAAAAGGCAAATGAAAATATTGATGCAGTAGATAAACTACTGGAAAAATGTGAAGACATAAATAATAAAGCACTGAATCTTGGTATTGAAGCAGTTCCGGTAGTATATATTGTTGAAAGTATTAGAAGAACTGGCGAATACTCTGGAGATATCTCAGAGCTTACCATTAATTATTTGATATTAAAAAATTAAAATTATTTTATTCCTTTAATAAACTCTTTTAACTTATCTTCATAATTAGTTTGGAAATCCTTAGATTTAATCACTAATTTAGATAATGGAGTAATGTCTGCATAGTCTTCCATATCCTCAAATGTCATGATTTCACCGGAACTGCCACATGTACAAAAGAATCCCACATTCTTAAACTTGCCCTTATTTTGATTAATATAAGTTCTAATTGCTGGCGCCATTAGCCCAGCCCATATAGGAGTTCCTATGGCAACAACATCGTATTTAGAGGGATCATTTCTTATTTCGTTAATGGTAGTTAATTTTCTAGAATGCGCATCCCTCCCGGATTTAAGCCAACCAATTATTCCTTTTCTATTCTTAGTATCTATTATTTCCTCAATATCGCATTTAATTTTATTAGAGATTTCTTCTGCTATTTTTTTAGTGTGGCCAGAACGAGAATAATAAACAACAAGAGTTTTCATGACAACGAGCTATTTTAGGGATATATAAATCTTATGACATCAAACGCCCTATTGCCTTTAAAGTAAAAATTACAACATTAGATATCGTAGATATATTAGAGATAAGTCTTATATACACCTAGTAATACTATTTTTCTGGACGATTAAAAGACACGACCAGTCGTTTTAAAAGAAATGGAGGAGATATACATAATTGAACCACAGATTAACTTTCCCGTAGAGGACAGAGACGATGAGCAGCCTCTCTTCATTCCTGAAGAAGACTACGATGAAGAATAATTTATTAATTAATCTTTTTTGATAAAATTAGTTTAAACCCATATAATATAATAAATCTTATAATAAATGGATACTAACCGAAAACTATTTTAAGATTATATCCTTTATATGAAAATGGGGGGCTTTTATTGCCAGAAAAGAAATTAAGGATATTGATAGCAAAACCAGGCCTTGATGGCCATGATAGAGGAGCAAAGGTAGTTGCTAGAGCTTTGAGAGATGCTGGGATGGAAGTAATTTACACTGGACTCAGACAGACTCCTGAAAGCATTGTGGAAACAGCGTTACAAGAGGACGTCGATGCCATAGGGCTTAGTATTTTATCTGGGGCACATAATCACCTGTTTAAAAAAGTGATAGACCTTCTGAAGAAAGAGGGTGCAGAGGATATTCCTATTTTTGGTGGAGGGATTATCCCCGAGGATGACATGCCTTATCTGAAAGAGATTGGGGTAAAGAAAGTATTTGGACCTGGAACGAGTACTGAGAACATAGTCGCTTACATAAAAGAAATGACTAATAACTCATAAAGAGTGCCTGAAATGAACTCCTTAGATGAATTAATAAAGCGCATGATCTCAGGCGATAGAAGGTCTCTAGGAAAAATTATTACTTTAATGGAAAATGATTCCGCTTCTTCTGCTTATATTATTCCCCAAATACATAATCTGACAGGTAAGGCCCATATTGTGGGGATAACTGGACCCCCCGGATCTGGCAAAAGTAGTATTGTAGACAAATTAATCTCCTATTATAGAAATGATGGCCTTAAAGTTGGAGTTATTGCTATTGATCCTACGAGCCCTTTTACCGGAGGGGCTATTCTTGGAGACAGAATAAGGATGAAAAAACACTATACAGACAAAGATGTTTTTATTAGGAGCATGGCTACTAGGGGAAATCTTGGAGGCTTATCAGAAGCGACTGGAAACACGATTAAAGCGCTAGATGCCTTCGGAAAGGATGTAATTATAATAGAAACAGTTGGTGCAGGACAAATAGAAGTTGATGTTGTTAAAGTAGCAGACACGGTAGTAGTTGTTTCAGTTCCAAGTATGGGAGATAGTGTCCAAACATTAAAAGCTGGAATTATGGAGATAGGGGATATATTCGCCGTTAATAAAGCAGATATTGAAGGTGTGGAGAAGTGCATCATAGAGATCAGAATGATGCTAGAACTTTCAGAAGACAGAGGAGATTGGAATCCCCCGATAATAAAAACATTTGGAAATAAAGATGATGGCGCCAGTGATCTTTACGATGCCATTAAAAATCACCATAAATACTTGATTGAATCTGGGCATCATGAAAAAAAGAAGATAATTAGGGGGAAAACTGAATTATTGAACATACTCCAAAATCTATTTATTAAAAATCTTTATAATAACGTCAGCGAAAATGAAATGGAAGAACTTGCTAAAAAGATAGCAAATAGAGAGAAAGACCCTTACATGATTATTGAAGAGTTAATTCCGAGATTAAAGAAACTTATATGAGGTGTTTTAATGATAAAAAAAATAGACCACATTGGTATAGCTGTGAATAATTTAGAAGAGTCTTTAAGTTTTTATGAGGATGCCCTTGGGTTAAAAGTAGAGAATATAGAAGAAGTTCCCGAGCAGAAGGTCAAAGTTGGGTTTCTCGATATCGGAGGTGTTCACCTAGAGCTTTTAGAGTCAACTTCATCTGAAGGGCCAGTTGCAAAATTTATAGAAAAAAGAGGGGAAGGGATACACCACATTGCTATTCTAGTTGACAACATAGAAAATAGCATAGAATCAATGAAAAATAAGAATGTGAAGCTTATTGATGAAGTCCCCAGAAAAGGTGCCGGTGATTCTAAAATGGCATTTGTGCACCCCAAGAGTACACATGGGATATTATTAGAATTATATGAGAAATAGATTTAAATAAAAAGACATATATACTGCATATCGGCATTTTATTATATATTAGGAGGAGTTTAAATGGGCCTTTTTGGTGGTAGTAGTGAAAAAGATGAAAAATTAAATATACTCACGCAGAATCTAGAAGAAATTGAAAAGGAAAACAGGGCTCTCAAGATGCAACTTAAGGTTTATGAAGAAGAATACGAAAACATAGAGATCATCAAAGAAAAATTTGAAAAAATTACTAGAGAAAACCAAGACTTCATGGGCAAACTAAAAGAAGCTGAAGATAAGTATAGAGAAGTTGAAGAAAGAACTCACGATGTTATTAAAGAGATAAGTGAAGAGAGAGACAAATACAAAGGCGAATTAAACAATGAAAGATCAAAAGAAATCATCGAGATAAGACAAAAAGAAGAATTGATCGAAGATGTTCAGAGAGAGCTTGAAAGAGTAAAATCAATAAACGAAGAACTCAATAGGCAGATGGAAGAGACAGAAAGAGGTAAAGTAATAGTTTTAGATGCTTTTGAAAAGGACATTGAAATCAGCGAAGGCGTAATAGTAAAGGGTGGACTGAAAACAAAAGAAAACGTAAAAATTGAAAACGACGCTCTTGTAAAAGGAGATATAATTGCTGGAAAAAATGTTACACTTGGTGACAGGACCACTGTTCAAGGTGCAGTTAAATGCGACGGATCCTTGATAATGGGTGAAGAAGCCGAGATTAGAGAAGAAATTTTTGCAGGAAATGCCTTTATTTCAAATGGTAGCGTTATACCTGTCTCAATCAAAACTACTGGTGACATCAAAGGTGGAGAGCGGATAAAAATAGGCGGCGAATTTATTGCTGGCGGCGACGTGTTCTTAGGTAGTGAAGCGATAATAAAAACAAAACTTGAAGCAAATGGAAATGTTTCGATTGGTGAAAATAGCAAAGTAATGAAAGATCTAGTATCAGATGGAGACGTCATATTAGGTGCCAACAGTGATGCAAAAACAATTAAAGCAAAAGGAAATGTTACAATAGGCCACAACTGCAATGTCAGTAAGATTCTTTCTGACGGTTCAGTTACCTTGATGGATGGAACACATATCATCGAGGGAATAGAATACAGAGGATCAATAAAAATTGGTGGCGGCGTTACCCTAGAAGGAACAATAAGAACAAAAGATAGAGGAATAGAATTTTAAAATAATATTTTTTATTTATAAATTCCTCTTTTTGTATAAAATACGGCAATCCCGCCGATTATTAAACCTATCAACAACCCCCCAATGAAGTATCCAACATAATTGTAAGATTTTGTAGTTACTAGAGTTGAAGATTTTTCAATTTGTACTTCTTGTTGAGTTGATGCATTTTCTAGAGGATCTAAGAATCTGAGAGCAAATGCCACTCCTTTAGAGTATTTATATAGAATTATCGAACCTATTTTATCAGATTCTTCAAATGTAGAAGCATATTCAAAGTAACTTTCAGCCATTAAAGGCTCTCCCCCGTTCTTTCTTGCAAGATATATTGCACCACTTGCTTGATCTTTTGCCCTCTGAAGTCTTTGTTTTATCACATCTTCTCCCGAAGACCATAACTCAATTGAAACACTAGACCTCACTTTGCTATCGATAGCATCAAAAATAGCAGCAGCGTATTTTCCTTTCTCATATTCATTTTCAGCTGTTGCGAGTAATTCAGCACTTTGAGTAAGAAGGGTATTCTGTCCAATTAATGTTTGTGCATAAACAAGGCTAAGTCTTGCATCTTCAATTCTCTGACTTGCGTTGTATTTTATCTGTGACTCTTCAATTATGCTCTCTCCCTTAGAATTTTCCTTGCTCACATCCATCCACAATTTTGCAGTTTTTGCTCTTTCTTGGGCAAAGTTTGCATAATAAATAGCATCATAATATTTTTGATTATAGAAATTTTTCCAAGCATCAGCAATTAGACTCTCCGCTTCAATTGCTCTTTTTTCTGAAGCTGCAAGGCATTCGAATGAAGTAACGCCCCTGATATTTGTTGATTCGTTTGCTATTAGTTGATTTGCTTCGTCTAGTTCTTTCTGGGCTGCTTCGATCTTAGCTTTAACGATATTTGAATCCTTAGTTGTCATGACATCTATTGAGTCGCTAATATAGTTCAACTGTATTTTTGCGTTGAAAGTATTGCTCATAGCACTGTAATACCTTTTTTCTGATAGATTTTCTTTGGCCTTATCGATGTTTGAATTTGCTCTAGTCAGGAAATCATTTAATGTTTGATATTCTCTATACCCTATAGTTTCAGAATTTAGTTTTTGACTTGTAGTGTTAGAAAGTTTCTCTACAATCACGAATTCTGAAAGTGCTCTTGCCTTGATAAAATCGGTGTTAACAACAACTTTTGAAGGTGGAGTGTCTTCCTTTATCCTATAACCTGTGAAATACCATAGCGCATCTACTGCGTCGTCAACTTCAATGACAGTTATTCCCCAGCGACTCTTTGCATGTTCAATTACATTAACTGTATCTATTTTGCCTTCTTCTATTATTTGTATAACTGATTGCCCGCTTGGTATGAGGAATATCTTTGTTCCTTTTGCATTTGCACCCATTATCTTCTCCAATATTCCCCCTACAGGGCCTACAGTCCCGTCAGGATTTATCATCCCGGTCATCATGACATTTGGGTCTATGTCAAGACCTTTAATTGAGGCTATTGTGGCGATAGTAAGTGCCGCCCCGGCAGAAGGACCCCCTATAATAGGGGAATCAGCTCTAATTGTATAGAAATAATCATATTTTGAATGGGGCACCTTTAGTATGTCTGAAGCGACTACAGAAGCAAATCTGCAAGAAGCTTGGGTATCAAGTTCAGAAAGTGGCCATGTGTCAACAAAAACTCTTCCATTACCAGGTTTTACTAGAACTGTTGCATCAAAAACTGCACCTTCCAAACCTGCGTCTGTTCTTTTTACTGCAGGTACCTTTATTGTAATAGATTTTCCATCTTCTTGTGATAATAAAACTGGCAACAAACCAGTAAATAATATGCTAAGCAAAAAAATTGCCAATATTTTTTTGTTCATTAAAACACCTAAATATTTTCTAAAAGTTTTTGGATTCTGCTATAACACGCTTCAAGTTTGTTCCAAGCGTTATCCATGTCAGCTTTTCCAATGTTGGGATTTTGGATATTATCGAAATAAAATCTTGTTAGGTCCCGGTACATCTGACTCATCTTAAAGTATTCATGGGCTTTAGCGTCCACGAGGCTATTTGTCAAATTATCTATTTCAATGACAAAGTCTGCCCAAGTATTTATTTTTTTGCGCTCTTGGATTTTTGGTGTCTCGGATAAAGTAACAGGAGCGGATTTTTGGGGAGCTTCATAAATCGGTTTTATTGATTCTTCTTTTTTTGTTTCGGGTTCAGAAGTCTTATTTTTACTAAGACTAAAGATAGAAGTCTTTTCTTGAGATTTTTTATCAGGGATCCCAGATCTACCTTTCTTTTTCATGGAAACGAATCTAACAAGGAAAATAAGTAATATAAATAATACAATTAATGCTGAAAATATTATCATCCAATACTGAGATAGGAGGGTTTCTATAGAAGCCATTAATAAAAGGAGTATAAAATTACTTATAACTTTTTCCATAAATCTTTAAAACTATTTATATTAACCATAAAACTAATATACTTCTTTCACATATATAATAGGGCATATTTTAGTCATTATGCCAAGAAAGGCGAGAAAGATGAAGATACAAAAAGAGGTTGGATTAGTTTCAATCCTCATTGTACTTCTTATTGCTTCTTCATGTATAGGTAATTCTCAGAAAGAAACATATCCAGATACTGCAGTTGATGCGATAGCTGTTTGGCAGTATTTTGTTGAGGATCCTATAAGGGGAAACGATTGGGATACCTATTACTCCTTGTGGGATGAGGATAACAAAAAATGGTGGACCCCTCAGGGAGTTCCTGTTTGGAACATATCCCAACAAGTAGGAGACGATTACGATCCAAATGTTGAATTTGGTCCTGCCAAGAAAGCAATTGCTGTATGGTCAAATCAAAATACGGGAGATATCTACTACTCAATCTGGAGTACTGATTCACTTTCGTGGACAAAGGAGGATGTAATAAGTCAGATTGAGGGTTTAGACATGGACCCAGATATTGCATATAACTGGGATGGATTTGCGATTGCTGTATGGGTCCATATAGACAGTGAAAATAATAGAATTATTTACTATTCAACGTTTGATGGGATAACTTGGAGCAAAGGAAGGCCTTTAATAGATAATTACAAATTATCAAAAGCTCAATTACCTGAAGTGACTTTTGTCTCTGAATTCTACGGAAAAGATGCCATTGTGATATGGACTGATTACCAAGATTTTACGCCAAAAATATTTTATTCAAGATATGACGGCAGTTCTTGGAGCACCCCCGCCCCAATACCCAATCAAGAACAGACCCCAATTATTGATTTTTACAATTATACATTTACCAGGTCGGGAATTTCTGAATTTGGCAGGGTAAAAGCTGTGTGGGCTATAGACGATGGAAATAATTGGAGTGTCTACTACTCCTTGTGGGACGGTAATAATTGGAGTATTCCTACACTAATAGGCAATCATAGAATGCCTGAGATAGATTGTAACGGATATGATTATAGTATGGTTGTGTACGATAATCATAGGGTAAGAACAGATATTTATTCATCATATGAAGGGGATAATTTTTTACCTAAAGCTATAGGAGATACTGGAGATAGTGACTGGCGACCAGCCGTTTCTTTTCTACAAAATGGTGTTGCAATTGCAGTGTTTTGGTCTGAATCTTCGAATCAGGACATCTATTATTCAAGATGGGATGGAAATTGGAGTAAAATACAACTAATATACCCTGAATCAAATCTGAAAGGTTCAAACTGGAATCCTGAAATATCCTCTGATACCTTGGTTCCTTCAATGAGAACACATTGGTGGAAATGGTTTCCAGGCTACCCACCTGGAAGGCCCCCTGATATCCCGCCTCCTCCTCCACCTCCTGTCCCACCTGATGACCCGGTTCCACCTCCCGGCCCACCCCCTGGAACACCTGGACCAGTGCCTGCAGATGGCCCTCCGAGAAGACCAGTTCCTAACCCTAAGCCTACACCTACACCGAATCCAGAAGGTTCTCCAGTTCCTGGAACATCCCCAGGTGCAACTTCTATTGTTTGCCACTGGGATGATCAAGGCCAAGAATGCACTGGAGGGTGTAGTACAGGTTTCGAGTGCACTAGAACTCCTGCAGGTACTAGTCCATGCGCATGTCTCTCTAAGGATAGGTATATGGAATACTGTCACTGGGAAGCAGTCACAGAATCATGTATAGGAAAATGTTCTCCTGGCTATGAGTGCACAAAAACTCCTAAAGGAACTAGCGAATGTGCTTGTCTTGAAACAGGAGACAGAGATATTGTAGTAAGATCAGTTGAATTACAAGAAGAGTGTATCTCTGGAGAATTGTGTAAAATAATATTTAGAGTAGCAAATCATGGTGCGGTAAAAATAGAAAATCTGCAGTATACAGTAAAAATAAGTGGAAAAGAATACGGGCCTTTCCAGTATAATGAAATTATAGAAAGCGGAGAGTCGGTATACATAACCATGAATTCTACATTTGCTTCTTCAGGAGCTTATAATGGAAAGTTTATGCTGGACCCGGATAACTTGATAGATGAAATTGATGAGGAAAATAATAATATTGACTTTACTATAAATGTATCAAAGAAAAGTGAGGCCCCCTTAATACCACCAAGCAATATCCCAAGTGAGGTAGCGATTAATCTGAATACTGCATCAAAATTAATAACATCTTCTAAAGACTTACTACAAGAAGCTAAGTCAATAAATCCCGGGGTAACACCATGCGAATTAATCAGAAATGAAGCTTTGAACTATTACAATCAAGCCATTTCTTATATGGAAACGGGAGACTATACAAATGCTAATAATCTACTAATCCAATCAATAACTGCATTTGAAAGCTCAATAGGATGTTTTGAAGATTTTCTTAAATAATTTTATTATTTTTATATTTTTAAAAACGATTACCGAAATCTTTAAATAGTTTTTTACATTATTATTTTTTAATATAAATCAAACTTATGTATAAAGATGGTAATCTTTAATAAATAAATGTGATAATGGGATAATTATGTTTAAGATAGATGTTTCTTCCTCATATGAGAGATTTGGGCTAGAAAAAAACCCTTTTACAGACTTATCATCTGAGGCCATAAGGGATATCGAAAAGATTCACGTTTCTCAAGAGATTGATTCTCGTATTGCAGATATTCTTTCTGATGTTATTGGAGAAAGTTCAGGTATAGCACTTTCTCTTGTTGGCCCTTTAGGTTCAGGTAAAACCCAGAGATTGAAAGGGGTCCACAAATTAATTCAAGAGTCTGGTGGAATGTCAATCTACCAAAAGATTGATTCTAATGATATTATTAAAACAACTCTGGATATATTCTCTTATTTTTCCGAATATGAAGACGAAGAGCCTGTAGAGCAACCCCTTGAAGAGGTAGCTATTACTGAAGAGGCTATGTATGAACAGCCCTACCAAGAAGAAAAACTATCTTTTTTTGAAAAAATAAAGAGATTCTTCTCAAGAGAGAAAGCTGTGCCAATAGTAGAAGAATATGAGGATTCAGAACTTACAAGAGCCAATTACAATTCTCAAGATATTGGTAATCAGCTAATTGATTATTTAGGAGAATACAAGAGATCTGCACTCATCGTTGACGAAATGGAAAACATACTGACGGCCTCAAATACTGACCTTATTTTATTCTTTGAATTCTTGAGGGAATTTATAAGCAACATGCCTGAATCAAGCGTCTTTATAATGGCCTGCACCAATAATGCGTATGAGAGGATAAGGGAAATTAATCCTGCCTTTGTAGCAAGACTTCATAATGAACTGTTCTCTGAGCCGCTCTCTGATGAGAGGGCGATAAAACTTGTCCAGAAGAGGCTTGAATACAACAGGAGAAAGTCAATAATTAATCCGCTTTATCCGTTTGAGGAAAGCGCAATAGTTCTTGCAAACAGCATGGCAAAGGGAAATCCAAGAGAGTTACTGAAGCTTCTCCACACAACACTTTTTACAGCTACAAGGGATAACTTTGT